>CANCGU010000004.1 GCA_947377705.1 Comamonadaceae bacterium | reverse complement strand
CCATTAGGCTGGGCCATATTGCGCGATGTGCTGAAAGCCACAGGGCGTGAGCAAGAGGCAGCAACGCTGCATGAACCCATAACAATTTAAATATGAACCCCATCATCCCCAACATCGAACAAGAACTCAAAGAGCTTGCCGCCGAATCCATCGGTTGGCTGCCATTAGAGGGTGGGGCTTAACTGCACGTCAGCAGCGAAGGCAAAGAAGACCGTGTGGTGATCACCGGTCTGCCTGATGCGGGGTTGGATGGGGAGAATGTGTTGTTGCTGGTGTGACCTAGGAGCCTCGCTGATGCGGGGCTTTTTTTATGGAGGTGCGAACGTTTCCACCTTGTAGCACCTGACGAATAGATGTCACCACCCTTTGAGCAAAACAGCATGCGTAGCTGGCTGGTAACGATGCCGGCGATTAAGGGGGGTGGCACTTAATCTTCGAAAAGATCGGAGTGTGTGCCAGTACGTACAAATACAACGAAGCTTGCATCGCACTGATAAATCAGCAGGAAATCTCCACCCACATGGCATTCTCTATGGTCGGACCATTTGCCCTTGAGTCCATGATCGAGCCACTCAGGGGGTAGTGGCGCATTATTTGCGATCAGGAGCAACATGGCCTCCTTCAGGCGGTGCATGTCGTATCGCCCCGAGCGAGAAAGTCTGTCCCAGTCCTTAGCAAAGGTCTTGGTGTAGTCGCAGCGTCGCGGCAGTGGTGCCCGCTTAATGCTTGCGGGCTTTTTCGAGGTCATCAATCAGGTCTGTTGCGGCTGCAAAACGTACCTTGCCAGCTTTCATCTTGGCGCGGGATTCTTTTATCGCAGATTGTGTGGCCGCATTAGGCACCTTCAACTCTAGTGGGAAGGCTTGATCATTGACGACTCTCTTGAGCAATATGCGAACAGCATCTGACATGGATAGCCCCATGGCAGCCAACGCCTCATTGGCTTGGGCCTTGATTTCGTCTTCCACTCTGATGTGGAGCATGGCAGATTGAGTCATGGTTAGATCTCCTAATGTCTCTATTATGCATCTCAATTGAGATACGGTCAAGTCGTCGTAAGCCCCAACGCTTAAACCCTCTTAAAGCCCGCATCGCTTCTCTGGCTATTTAATGGGTGTACAATAAATGTATGGAACTTGAGTTCGACCAAGCTAAACGTGACAAAACGCTTCAAGAACGTGGCTTGGACTTTGCCAGTGCAGTAGAGGTCTTTGATGGCATCCACTTCACGGGTCAAGACAAGAGAATGAACTACGAAGAGGACCGATTCATCACAGTAGGTTGGTTAGATGACCAAATTGTTGGTGATGGTCTGGACACCGCGCGGTGAGGTTCACCGCATCATCAGTATGAGGAAAGCAAATGACCGCGAAAAAACGCTCTACGCCAGCCATCTGGAATGATCCCGATGATGCTGTGGAATTGAAAGCGGAGTTCTTTGAAGCGGCTGATCTCTATAAGGGTAATAAGCTGCAAGCTCGTGGCCGTCCTAAGTCAGCTACAACTAAAGAGCCAGTCAAACTTCGCTTGGATGCAGATGTATTGGCAGCCCTTCGTGCCAGTGGTGATGGATGGCAAACACGCATCAACGATACGCTACGTGCGTCACTTCGGTTAGCTGGTCGCGTCTGAGTTGCGAGTGATGGCATCAATCGCTCAAAGTTTAATTGGGGGAATACAGCAATTTTTGAGTTACAGATGCAGGCATATTGATGGTGCGTCGAATAAGATCCCGCGCCAACTATGACCATGCGTGTGATTGCATAACAATGAAAATTTACATAAATAAATACAGAGATCACTGGTTCTCACCGTACACCATGATTGATTATTTGTTCTTCTGGACAGATAGACACAAATCAGATCGACCCAAGTGGGCCGAAGCTTGGTGTGAAAAGTTGGTCCCACTAAGTCGGGCAATTCAAAAGTTATTGGATTGGATTCACCCCAAAATTGACTATGTGAAGATAGATCATTGGGACACTTGGAGCATGGACCACACGCTAGCGAGCGTGACCTTACCCATGCTCCGCCAGCTCAAAGACACTAAACACGGATCGCCATGTGTAGATGATGCCGATGTGCCCGAAGAGCTGAAGAGCACCAGCGCTCCACCCAAAAAGAATGAGTGGGACACAGACGAGAATCACCACAAACGCTGGGACTGGGTGCTGGCAGAAATGATTTTTGCATTTGAGTGCAAACTGGATCACTCTTGGCAGGATGAATTTAGATCAGGCGAGCTCGAATACATTCATGTTCCTGTGGATCAAGATGGCAATGAAGTTTCTAAAAAGGATGCCAAGTTTTATCAAATGAGGCATGGTCCCAACCATACCTACAAGTGCGATTACGAAGGCATGCAAGTGGTTGAAAAACGTATCCAATTTGGTTTTCTACTTTTCGGAAAGTATTACCAAAACCTTTGGGACTAAGAAGTCGCGCCAAGCGAATCCATCAGCGAGTCGATGTAGCTGTTGCTGTCCACAAAGGGCGCTGCGGTGTTTTGTTGGATGGTCTTGATCGTGCCAACATCAATGCCGTTGGCGGCCATGGTTTGCAGCACGGCGGGGCTGACGCTGATGTGTTCACTGGCCGGCAACGCAAAGTTGCCCACGCCTGTCGCGGCCACTTGCATGGCCAATTTTTTCTTTTCGGCGGCGGGAATGTCTTGCGTACTGTAGCTGCCGCCCTGCGCGTCAAACATGGTTTTCACGGCGTCGTAGCCCCCATACAGGTCCATCTCGGCCTTGGGGACGCCGGTGGTCATCGAGCGTTGCATGAGGTTTTTGGCGAGGGCAGGCGTCAGCGGCGTTTCGGTGCCCGCAAGGGTTGTAAAACCTTTGCCAGCGGTGCCCGCGCTGTTGAGTAGCAAAGCCATATTGCCCACACCTGAGCTGGCCACCTGTTGGGTCAAATCTTGCCGCTGCGAGACAGGAATGGCGTCTAGGCTGTAGCTGCCGCCACCGGCATCAAACATGGCTTTGACGGCGCTGTAGCCACCGTATTGCTCTAATTCGGCAGTGGGAACTCCAGTGGTCATCGAGCGGTACATCAAGCTCTGAGCCACATTGGGCGTCAAAGCCAGGCCGCTGCCCGCAACTTGCCCCATCGTGTAGCTAAAACCCGAGCCTTCGGTGGTCGAGGCCGCCGAACTGGGCTGTTCAGCATAGGCATTTTGGTAGGCACTGCCTTGGACAGAAACAATATTGCTCATCAATGACTCCGAGAGTGATGCAAGACATCAAGCAAAGATCATTCCCGGCAAATTCTTGCCGCTTTGCACGCAGCAGCACTAGCATGCTATATTTTGATCTAGTTGATAACCAATTAAAAATAAGGTGAGTGTCTATGACAACCGTTGCAGATTTATCAGCCGCACAGCAGGCGGCTTTGTATGCGCAAGTTGGGGCCGCCATGAATGCGCCTGGCTTCAACTATGACGCGCATATTGCTGGCAACACGGTCAATGGCGTTTTTGTGGCACCAACCAACACCCCAGCAGCCGCAGCGCCTGTCACGCCGGCCACCCCGTCTGCAACGCCAGTGACGCCCGCCACCGCAGCCACCACCGGCACGTCATCTATTGCCGGATTAACCCCCGCGCAACTGAATGACCTGTACAGCCAAGTGGGCGACGCCATGTATGCGCCGGGTTTTAGCTATTCAGCACACATTGTGGGCAACACGGTCAATGGTGTTTTTGTAGCGCCTGTCTTTATTCCGGCCAATACAAGCACGTTGCTGCCTATGCCTGCAGCGGGCAGCGCGGCTTACCAAGCGCTTTTAACGGCCACGGGCGGCGCATCTGCTGCCCCCGGTTTTAACTATGCCGCACACGTTGCCGCCACGGTGAGTCAGTCGCGTTTGGATTTGAGTTACGACGATGTGATTCGCATCATCAAAGAAACGGGCCGCTCGGACATTACTGACATTGATTTAACCGCCTACCGTTTGTCTACAGGCAGCAAGGTGGGGCTGGGCAATGAATATTTGAATGCCACAGCCGCCAAGGTTGCCACCACACAAATTGAAAAATCGGATGTGCTCAAACTACCTGCCGCCGATTCAGCCGAATACAAAGCGTTGTCGGCGGCCACCGGTGGGGCGTCAGAGTTGCCGTCGTTCAACTACGCGGCGCACGTTGCGGCCATCACCAGCCAAAAAGTGCTGACCGCGCTGAGCTACTCAGAAGTCATGACGCTCATTGCGGAGACGGGCAAATCTGACTTCACCAACTTTGACCTCGCGAGCTACCAAAAAGAAAAAGTCACCGCCGATGCGCTGATTGACCGCTTTGTGGCCGACCCCACCAAAACCAAAGTTGCCGCGCCCACGGTGGGCAGTGCCCAATACAACCAAATCTTGCAAGAAACCGGCTTGAAAGACTTGGCGAGTTTTGATTACACCGCCTACTTAAGCGCCAAACGCGATGCAGAATTGGCCGTGTCCACCATGCATGGCTCGGCCAGTGACGACGTGATCGTGGCCGCACCCAACGACAAGAAAAATATCTTTGTACTCGACCAAGGCAATGACTCGGTCACAGCCACAGACAGTGCTGACATTCTGATTGGCGGCGCGGGGAACGACACCCTGAATGGTGGCGCTGGCATTGACAAGTCGGTGTACAGCGGAATGTCTAAAGACTACAAAGTCACCCTCAGCAGCAACGGCCAAATTGGCATTGCAGACACCAGCGCTAACCGTGATGGCACCGATGTGTTGAAAGGCGTTGAGCGCATTAGCTTTGCTGACACCTCGCTGGCGTTTGATATCTCGGGCAATGCAGGTGCAAGCTATCGCCTCTACAAGGCCGCGTTTGACAGACAACCCGACTCAGCAGGCGTGGGCTATTGGATGCACACCTTAGACCAAGGCGCTAACTTGGCCAACGATGTTGCCAACGGATTTTTAAACAGCCAAGAGTTTCAAAACCTGTATGGTGCGAACACCAGCACCAACACGTTTATTACTAACCTGTATAAAAACGTTTTGCACCGCACCCCAGACGCGAGTGGTGCCGCCTATTGGGAAAGCACCATCAATGCAGGCGTCAGCCGTGCCAGCATACTGACCAACTTCTCGGAGTCGGGTGAAAACGTTGACCAAGTGGCGACGCTTGTGGCAAACGGCATTTCATACACCGAGTACGTGGCTTAAAAACTTAGAGGCAACCGCTGTCAACACATCGTTTGAGCTTGCCTGTTTTGTCGCCAAAGCCCAAATATCCAAGCCGCGCAGTCTGCGTTTGCTGGCGACCTGGGCAAAGCCCGCTGACACCAGTGCTTGTGTGAGTGACTTCTCCGTAAAGCCGGTTTTGTGCGCCATGAAGTGGTAGCCTGCTTCAACGGCTGCGGCATGTCCGTACAAAATATCAAGCGGCGTGATGGGGCCTGCGGGAGAGTTGTAGGCGGTATCCGTTAACTTGTTGTCTGCCACCATGGCGCATACGGTTTGAAGGTCGGGGCAAGTGATGACCACAAACCCTGTGGACTTGAGCACCCTTAAAAACTCACCCAACACCAACGGCACTTCATGCGTAAACACATGCTCAATGTTATGAGCAGAGTAAATGGCGTCGACTGAATCAGCCGCCACGGCAGACATGTCTAGCATGGAACCCAAAATGTCGGGTTCGTTGCTGGGGTCAATATCAAGCCGAATCTCACGCCACTCATCGGGGCTGAAACCCTCAGGCAGTTTGGCGCCAGACTTTCTGTGGCCGGGGCCCACATGCAAAACTGTTTTGAGGTTGGTTGGCGCGTTCGTTTCTTGCATGTCTACTTGGTATTGAAGCAGGTAAAAAGCCTGCTCTAACTTCTTTGTAAAACCATCCACATCCATCAACGGGGATGCGTGCATTATTTGCCTGAGTGTTGCACGAATTTTGGCTAGGGCTTGCACGTCAGTCGCGAGGGCCTTTGCTAGGTTGACGTATTCCTCTGCATCTTTGGCCACCCACCGTGTTTGCCCCATCGCCGTCAACAAGGCCAACGTCTGTCGGCTTACAACGCGGTCTTGCGGCAGCGTGATCACGGGCACACCCATCCAAAGTGCCTCGCAACTGGTGAGGCCTCCGGTGAACGGAAAAGGGTCAAGGGCAATATCGATGTCAGCGTATTCTTTCAGTACATCGACATGAAAAGACGCAGAGCGCAGCTCTAGGCGGCTGGCCTGTATCCCTCGGTCCTCAAATGCGGCGCGAATGGAGGAACACAAAGACGCATCCACCAACGTGCGCCATTTCAGCACCAAGCGTGCATGGGGCACGGCATGCAACACCTTTGCCCACACGTCAAACACTTCGGTATTGAGTTTGCCCGTGTTGTTAAAACTACCAAACGTGATGTGCCCTTTTTGCAGGCTAGGCAGTGGTGACACCTCGGGCGCCCAAGGCACAGGCTGATAACAAAGCCGTCCGCCCTCTAGGCGAACAAGCTTTTCTATAAATTGGTTTTCAGCGCCTTCAGGTGCGTGACACGCGTCCAAAAAAACGGCATCGATGTAACGCAACCCCGTTGTGGCAAAGTAACCTAACCACGACACTTGCACCGGCGCCGGTCTGTGTGCAAACACGCTAAGGCGTGAACCTGCGGTATGCCCCGACAGATCAACCAGCACATCAATTTGGTCTTCTCGTATCAAACGGGCTAAAGCGTCATCATCTAGCCTAGAAACATCACGCCAGGTCGATGACCGCTGAATCTCTTGCGTGACCCAGTCACTGACTTGTCCGTTTGAGTAAGCAAACACCTCTATGCGGTGTGGCCCATTGCCACTGCGTGCGTGGCTCATGTGAGCCTTAAGAACATCCTTGATAAACAAGCCTACCGTGTGTTGACAAAAGTCTGCCGACACATAGCCCACTCTGAGGGGCGTACTTGCTGATGAAGCCACCTTTGGACCGAATCGAAAGGCGGGTCTAGGCCTAGGCCCGCCGGCTTGAGCAATAGCCCAATCACCCCAAGCGATGGCTCGGTCTAAGCGCTCTGTGTTTGAAATGGCAGGGTTGTACTGCGCACTGACCAAAACATTGCGCCGAATCATCGGGTTGTTTGGTAACGCTGTTTGTAGCGCTAAATACAGGTCATTTGCTAGCTGATGGTCGCCAGCATCGCGTGCGCAATTTGCCAAGTTAAGTTTGGGCCGCAAGTCATTGGGGCTCAATGCTACAACACGCTCAAAGCATTTGCGTGCACCGCTGATAAAACCAAAGTTCAGCAACAAGGCGCCAACATCCAGGAGTGCCAGGGTTTCTTGGCTTTGGGTATTGGTGATTCGCTCGCATGTCACGAGCATGCTTTTAAAGTCAGCCGCTTGGGCTTGGGCATGGGCCAACGCCAAATCGGTTTTCCAAGGAGGCGTGCTGGCGGTAGGCGAAGGATTCATGGTGCATATTCAATCACACCAGCAACAACACATTCTCCCCATCAAAGCTTGCATCTGGCACGCCCGTGATGATCACGCGGTCTTCCTTACCATTGCTGCTGACGTGCAGATAAGCCCCGCTCTCTAAAGGCAGCCAACCGATGGACTCGGCGGCTAGTTCTTTGAGTTCTTGGTCGATGTTGGGGACGATGGGGTTCATATTTAAATTGTTATGGGTTCATGCAGCGTTGCTGCCTCTTGCTCACGCCCTGTGGCTTTCAGCACATCGCGCAATATGGCCCAGCCTAATGGATGCTCAGGAAAGTCTTCAATGAACATTCTTGCCGAAATTTCGGCGCTGACGTAGTTCTGCTTTTTAAACAACTGCATCAACGCATGGATCCGATTAGCAGGGGGCTGGCTAATGCCGTGTGCAAACAGATCGAGCTGCTCTTTGGGAATGCGCCCCTCACCCAACACCAACAACTCACGACACCGCACCAAATTGCCTGCGCGGTGCTGGGCGGCTAGTAGTCGTATCCAATGCTCTTCTTCTTGTGGGGCAGCTTGATAAGCCACCTCCAAAACCTTGGCGGCTTGCTCGTTTTGCCCCATGTGTATCAGAAGCTCGCCCAACAAGCTATTTACTTGAGCATTCAAAGGGCTCATGCGCAAGATGCCTCGATACAGCTTAATGGCGTCATCAAACTGGCCGCGTTTAACGAGGCCTTGGGCTTTGAGCAGGGTGACGTTGGGTTGCAAAAGACGAATTAATTGAACGAAATTTTGTCGCCTTGCACAGCCTCAGCGGCAAGGGCAGCTTGCAGTGCTTTGGCGTAGGCTTGGCGTGCAGTTTGAATTGCAGCGGCTTGCGATTGCAGGCGTTGAAGCTCTTGATCGCAGAACTGCATGGAGATCAGTTGTGCTTTGGTTTCCTCAGAGAGTTTGTCGAAGTCGTATTCGACGTTGTCAATTTTGATGGTTGGCATGGAGATAGTCCTTTCACAAAATGCAAAAACCCCGCTACCTTGTGAGTAGCGGGGCGGAAGGTTTAGAACCCTAACCAGTCACCCTTTTGGAGGGGTGAGTTGGTTTGTTGGCTGTTAGGCAGCGAAAGTAAAGTTGCCGGCAACCAGTGTGCTGAGAGAATCGGCATTCAAAACAGCAATCAGGGAGATTTCATCTGCGGTAATTGCTGTATCTGCAGTAACGCCAGATGCTGCACCGCGATAAACGCCAACGTTTGTACCATCGGATACCAAGAAGTACAACTTGTCAGCAGCGTTAGCTGCTGTAATAGTACCTGCACCGGAACCAGAAACCAAAGCACCAAGCACGGATGCGCCATCTGTACTCAAGCTGGTAGCATTTTCAACAGAGATGTTGTAGATGAATTTACCAGCAGCACCTGTCAAGTTGCCTGAAGTAGCGTATGCAACGATGTCGCCAGCAACTGCAGCCGAAGTGCCGTGAGCAGTGTTGTTTGCTTTTGAATCTGCAAAACTCAACTTGTCACCAGAGGTACCGTTCGTAAAGTCAGTGATGATTGCACGGTTTGCGGCAGCAGTACCCAGTACAACAGTATCAGCGCCAGCGCCCGTTGTAATCGTATCCACACCGCCTGCACCAGTAATCGTATCCGCACCTGCACCACCGTTAATGGTGTCAGCTTGGCTAGAGCCAGTAATAGTGTCGTTGTTTGCTGAGCCAGTGATGGTCGCACCATTTACTGCGGCATTTGACAGAACCATCGTTACACCGTTTGTCGCTGTTGCTGGTGCAAAAGCGCTTGCATCTACGGTTGAAACTACAGTGCTTGCCAAGGTTCCCAAGTCAACTGCTTGGTCACTGAATGTGCCAGTAGATGTCTTGTTAACCAACGTGACAGTTTTCAATTGGGTATCTGTTACTGCAAATGTTGATGTGCCGGTTGCGCCGTTGGTATCTAAGTTCAATGTTTCAAATTGACTTGCATCCAATGTATAAGTTACGGCACCGCCTTTAACTTTAACTGTCAATGCGTCAGCCGCTGTATCAGTACCAATGGTCAAGGCAGTTGTACCTGCAGTTGCCAATGTCAATGACGCACCATTATTGATGTTACGTACTGTTGTAGTAGCAGTAGAGGCTGCGCCGAATTCCATATTCACGGCACCGAAGGCTTTCAAGTCAATGAAATCACCTGCTGTTGTGGCATCGGTAACTTTCAATGTCTCGATATTGGTTACCTTGGTGTAGGTAGTTGTCGATGACGAAACGTTCACAGCTTGAGCTGCTTTCATTGCCAATGTGTCAACACCTGCTCCGCCGTCAATTGTGTCAGCGCTTGTGAACGTGTTTGTTGCACCGAAGGTAATCGTGTCGGCACCTGAACCACCTGTAAAAGTAGTTGTTGCATTAGCGCTATCAACAATGATTGAAACAGCACCAGTTGCACCAGATGCGTCAATCGTCTTCAGAGCAGCTCCGGATGTATCAGTAGAAACTGTCAAAGCCTTATCACCTGTGATAACCAGCTTTGTTGTTGTAGCGGGAACTGTCAATGTAGAAATCTTGTTCGAAGTACCTGTGCCCGCTGTACTATTGATGTTCAAGGTTGTAGTTGCCGCACCAGTCACAGTCAAGGCTGCTGCTGTGCCAGTGTTGTAACCAGCCAAGATCAAGTTCGCTGCAGCATCTGTTGCAGACGCAGCCCAAGTAACAGCACCAGCAGTAGTACCGGCTGACCCTGTTGTGCCGAGTTGAGCTGTAACGCCACTACCTGTTGTGATGGTCTTTGCGCTCAAAGCGTCTGCTTGCTCTACTACGAATTTCGTAATACCTGTCACTGCAGAAACGTCAATAGCGGCGTTAGCGGCTGTAAAGATATCCAAAACTTCAACGTTCTTCAACTGTGGCAATGTACCTGGTGTGCCGTAGAGAACCACAGTGTCTGTGCCTGCGCCGCCATCGATCTGGTCAGCACCAGAAATTTGACCAGTTGTACCCCAGTCACCGATGATTTTGTCGTTGCCAGCAGTACCAGTGATCGTATCCACACCAGTAGTGAGCGTACAATTGCGAATCGCGTAACTCATTGATTTTAAATGAATAATTAAAATTGATAAAAAAATAACGACGAGTTAACGACGGGTTGCGTCGTTAAACGACAACGCATTCGGCATAGCATTTTTTTTTATAGAAAATGTTCTCATGATAAGAAACTTTATCCTGTCCGATGATCATGTTCGTAACTTGAACTGTCCTGAAGACGCAGGGCATTTGGAAGTTTTTGACTCAGAAATAAAAGGGTTTTATATCGACCTATTGCGCAGCGGGCGTAAAAGTTTTCGGCTGCGGTACCGTGTAAAAAGCAAGTTGCGTGTCATCACTTTAGGTGATGCAAAGTATGTAGATGTGGCACAGGCACGCGTACTTGCCAGCGAGGTCCTTAGAAAGGCGAGTCTGGGGGTGGATGTATATGCCCCGCCTGAAACTTTACTGGGGCCGACACTTGAGGCCTTCTTCGTTGAACAGTACTTGCCCTATGTAAAAAGTTACAAACGCAGCTGGGATACGGACGAGTCCATGATTCGTACGCACTTGGTCCCGCAGCTTGGCCGTTTCCATATGTCGGTTTTGAAGCCGCCAGATGTTGCTGTGTTTGTGGAGTACATGAAAGCAAGGCAATACGCGCTAGGTACTTGTAATCGTGCTTTGGTATTGCTGAGGTATGGTTTTGTGCTCGCCGTGCGCTGGGGGGTGATTAGCGCTGACGTCAACCCCATGAAGCATATTAAAAATTTAGCAGACGATAGCAAGATTGAACATTTTTTAACAAGCGATCAGGCCAAAAATTTGCTCTTTGAAATTAAAAAGAGCGAAAACGAAATGCTGCAATGGATTGTGCTTTTCTTGCTTTATACAGGGGCACGAAAGCGCGAGGTCTTAGAGTCGAAGTGGTCAGACTTTGATTTGGAGAGGCGGACGTGGCGGATTCCTAAAACAAAGTCCGGCAAGGTCAGGCATGTTCCTTTGTCTGATCATGCGCTGGGTGTTCTAAAAGCAGTCAAAGCGAAGTATGGCCATCATGCGTTTGTTTATGCATTTGCAAACGAAGCGACAGCCTTGCCATACGTTTCCATTTTTTACAGTTGGGATGCGGCAAGAACGCGTGCGGGGCTGTCTCATTTAAGAATACACGACCTACGCCACAGCTTCGCATCATTTTTGGTGAATGCTGGTCGTAGCCTTTATGAGGTTCAAGAAATCTTGGGACATGCGGACATTCGCACCACTAGTAGGTATGCACACCTAAGCCGTGAGCGCCTCCAGGAGGCTGTGGATTCTGTGCCGATGGTTCGATGAAGACCAATACCAATACGCTCACTAATGTGGCAACGCGAGCGTTGGGTGGTGTGCGTTGTTAGCGACTCAGGCGGTTGTCACAGGGGCGTCGTCTAGCAGCGTATGTGCCTCTAGCTCACGCCCCGTGACCTTGAACACATCGCGCAACATGGCCCAGCCGAATGGGTGTTCGGGAAAGTCTTCAATGAACATTCGGGCAGAGATTTCTGCGCTGACGTAGTTTTGCTTATTGAACAAACCCATCAACGACTCAAGCCGGTTGGCGGGTGGTTGGCTGATGCCGTGCGCAAACAGGTCGAGCTGTTCTTTGGGAATTAGCCCTTCGCCGCACACCAGCAGCTCACGGCAACGCACCAAATGGCCTGCGCGGTGTTGGGCTGCGAGTAAGCGTATCCAGTGTTCTTCGTTGGTGGGTTCTGCTTTGAACGCCACCTCAAGCACTTGGGCTGCTTGTTCGTTTTGGCCAACATGGATGAGCAACCCGCCCAGCAAGCTGTTGACCTGCGGGTGCAAAGGCATGAGCCGCAGGATGCTGCGGTAGAGCTTGATGGCTGCGTCAAACTGGCCCCGTTTGACGAGGGCTTGGGCTTTGAGCAGGGATAGGTGGGGTTGCAAAGAGTGAGGGTTCTTTGTGAGGTGTGTGACTAAGCTAAATCTTATCTCCTTGCGATAGCAATTTCACGTACTCCACCACAAGTTTGTGCCTCAGTTGTTTAAGTTGTAGCCCAGCAGCACGGCGGTGGAGGTTTGTTTGAACTTGTCCCAACCCATGGCGGTCGAACCGGTGGCTTTGTGTTGTGTCCACTCGGCTTGAATGAAAAGATTTTCAGTCAAGAAGCTCTTGATGCCTAGGCCGTAGGCTTTTCCGCTGAAGTTTTTGCTGCCAAAGGGGGTGTTGTAGCTGGCTGCGTAGCCGCCCACTTTGGCGTAGCTCAGGGTGGTGGCCGAGAGCAGGTAGCCCGGCTCAATGTTCAGCTCGGTGGGAATTTTGCGGCCGATGGACACGTCGCTGGTGAGGTTTGATTTCTGTAGGTCTGCGCTGGCGCTCACGCCCAGTTTGAAGCGCACGTCTGAGGCAAAGGTGTAGTTCACCTTGGCCACGCTGACGCTAGACGAGCCGCTTTCTTGCACGCCCGCCGTGGTGGTTGTGGTGGACTTGTTGGCCGACACGCCCAGGCTCAAGCTGGTGCCGTCAAACCATTGGTGGTCGTCCATGCGTGACTGCGCCATGAGGGGTTGCGAGGCCAGTGCGCAGAGGGTAGAGATGGCGAGTGCCGTGAGTTTTTGCATGGTGTTGAGCCTCGTGGTGTTTGAAGTGGAAAGGGTGGGCTTAGGGTACCCAAATTTCGGTGCTGGCCGAGGCCGTGCCACCGGGTTGCAGGTAGGTGCCGGTCACAAACACGCTGTCGTTGCTGAGCAAGATGCTGGTGTGAGTGGCGCGGGGTGTGTTGAGCACTTTTTGTGTGGCGGTGGTCCAGCCACTGGTGGGGTCGTACAGCTCAAGGCTGCTCAGGGCGTTGACGCCGTCGTAGCCGCCAATGACGAGCACTTTGCCGTTTCGCAGCAGTGTGCTGGTGTGCAGGGCGCGGCCCACCGCCATGCTGCCCGCCGATGTCCAGACATTGGTGGTGGGGTTGTAGAGCTCTGCCGATTTGGTGTTGGTGCCAAACCCGCCAGTGATCAGCACATTGCCGTTGGCCAGCAGGGTGGCTGAGTGGTTCCAGTGGGTATTGGCGGTGGGTGGCGGTGTGACGGGTGTGGCGGTTGCGTCAGCCCAGGCGAAGGTGGCGGGTGGGGTGTAGCTCAGCAGTCGCGCGTAGGTGGCGTTGCCATTGCTGTTGCCCACAAATAGCACTTTGCCGTTTTGCAGCACGGTGCTGGTGTGGCCTTGGCGAGGCTCTGGCAGGTTGGGGCCTGCCGAGAAGGTGCCCAGTGTGGGGTTGTAGATTTCGGTGATGGTGGCATCGGCAAAGATGGAGGGGCCTAACACGCCACCGGCAATGAGCACTTTGCCGTCGGCCAGCAACGAGGCGGTGTGGTAGTTGTGGCTGTAGGCCATGGCGCCGGCGGCGGCGGTCCAAGTGCCTGAAGAGGGGTCGTAAATTTCTGCGGTTGCCAGGGCGGCTTTGCCATCAAAGCCACCGGTCACAAGTACTTTGCCGTTTTGCAGCAACACGGCCACATGTCCGCTGCGGGCGGTGCCCATGTCGGCGGTGGCGGTCCAGGTGTTTTTGACGGGGTCGTAGAGTTCGGCCGATTTGAGAATGGTTGAGCCGCTAGAGCCGCCTGATACGAGTACCAGGTTATTAGGCAGCAGCACCGCAATGTGGTTGCTGCGGGCCGTGGTCAAGTTGGCGCCTAAGGTGAGTTTGCCTGCACCAATGCTGACAGTCACAACGGCTGTAGCTTGTGCTGTTTTAGCGAGCGCGGGGATGACGCGCTGGTCCAAGTATTCGAGTTTGAGGGTGTAGGTGGTGGTCTGGATGGGGCTGACCACGATGGGGGTACCCGAGCTGACGGCGATGTCTTGGGTGCCGTCGTTGATGACGCTTTTGGTGATGGCGCCGCCCGTCCATGCGAAGGTCGGGGTCAGGTTGACCGAGGCGCCCAAGGCAATGGTGCTGCTGCTGGCGGCGAGTTGGACGGTGGGCAGCAGGTCTTCCGTGGGTTTGACGGTCACCGTGGCCGTGGCAGTGCTAGACACTTCTTGCGGACGCAGGGTAGTGGGGTCTTGGTAGCGGACGGTCAGCGTGTAGAGAGTGGTTTGTGTGGGGTTGACTTGCACGGGGGTGCCTGATGCCGTGACTTGTCGGGTTTGCGTTTGGCCTGCGGCATCTGCCCAGCTGAGGGTGGCGGCACCATAGGAATAGCTGGGCACCAGCAAGGCTGCGTTGCCAGAGTAAATGCCTGCCGCAGGGTCAGCCACGCCTGTTCGGGTGAGCGAAATGGCTGGTGGTGTGGTGTTGGGGTTGCTGGCCGTTCCACCGCCGCCGCCGCCGCACGCTGTCAGAAGGCCGAGTGCGCCCACCACCAACAGTTGGCAAACAAGGCGCGCGGCCCGGGGCAGTAGGAAATCGAGAGCGTGAATTGCCATGACAGGTGTCCGGTTCTGGGTGAGACCAAGGTGTGGTTATCCCAGTGATTCGGCGGCTTAGCCGGATACTTGAGCCTGTATTAAGCCGGCAATGGCCCTGGCTACTGAATGCGGGCCACGTTGGTGATGGTCACGTCCACCAGGGGCACGTCGGTCAGGCCACCGGCAGCGCCGGTTTGAACGGCGGCGATGCCGTCAATCACGCTCAAGCCTGCTACGACGCTACCAAACACGGCGTAGCCGGGGTTTTGTGCATTGACATAGTCCAGGCTGGTGTTGTCTTTGAGGTTGATGTAGAACTGGCTGGTGGCGCTGTTTGGGTCGGAGGTGCGGGCCATGGCCAAGGTACCTCGGAGGTTGCTGAGGCCGTTTTGGCTTTCAAGGGGAATGGCGGGCGATGTGGCTATTTTTGGGCTGGGCCCAGTGGTGAAGCCACCCGCTTGAACAACAAAGTTGGCGATGACGCGGTGAAACAAGGTGTCCTTGTAAAAACCGTCGGTCACATAGCGCAAAAAGTTGTCGGTCGAAATGGGGGCTTTGGCTTGGTTGAGTTCCACCACAAAACTACCGAGGCTGGTGGCGACCAAAACCTGTGGGTTGGGGACGGTGAAGTTTTGCGTTGCAATCACTTTGCCTGTGGCGTCGATGCCAGTGAACACCAGTGTGCCTGCGGCATTGATGGTGCAGGTGTAGGCCAAGTAGCTGGCCACGTTGCTGGGGGTGCTTTGAAGCGTGCTGCAGTGGGTGGCTGAAAAGGTGGTGCCTGGGTTGACGCTGGTGATGCCCACGTAGAACGTGGCCTGTTTCCCATAAGTCAGTCCTCCGCTTTGGATGCTAGGCGGTGCGGGGTCAGAGGTGGCGCCGCCGCCGCAGCCGACCAAGGTGGCGGTGAGGGTGGTGGCCAAAAGGAGGGATAGGAATTGCTTCATAAGTAGCGGCATTTTCCATGAAAGATGAGGTGGTCTGCGAGAATAGATGCATGATCACAGCAGGAAGTTCCTACACCGACACACGCTACCGTGCGGGTGCTGGCACCGGCTACGACGGTGTGGTGCGTTTGAGTGTGGGTGGCAATTACGGCACGGGAGCGTTGCTATTTGATGGTCGCGCGGTGCTGACAGCCGCGCATTTGATTGCAGGTGCGGTGGGCCCGGTCAGTGTGAGTTTTGACACCCAAGCGGGCCCGCAAACCCTGACGGCGACCAAGACGCTGGTGAACCCGACCTACCTGTTGGCCAATAGCAATGCCGATATTGCCTTGGTATGGCTAACGGGCGCACCATTGACGGCCGCCACCCGATACGACATTTACCGCGACAGCAACGAGTTGGGGCAAATTTTCACCATGGTGGGGTTTGGCCAAACGGGAACCGGCAGCACAGGGGCCACTTCGACCAACCCCAATGCCTTGCGGCTGAAGGCGCAAAACACCTTCGATACCGATGCGGCGACGCTGAAAAGCGCGCTGGGCTCTGCGATGGCTTGGTCTCCCGTGGCGGGAACGCAGCTGGTGGCCGACTTTGACAATGGCACGTCCACCCATGACGCCTTGGGACGCTTGATGCACTTGAACGACTTGGGTCTAGGGCTCAACGAGGGATTGATCGCCCATGGAGACAGTGGCGGGCCTGCCTTTTTACAGGGCAAGCTGGCTGGGGTGGCGAGCTACACCAGCAGTTTGAGCTATGGCTTGATTGACCCAGACGTTGATTGGCTAACCAACAGCAGCTTTGGCGAAATTGCCGCTTGGCAGCGGGTCAGTGCTTTTCAGCAGTGGATTGACCAAAGCTTGCGAGCGAACTATCCCAATGCGCCGACCAAGCCGGCAGATGTGAAGAAAGAGGTGACCGAGGGTAATTCGGGCACCACGTTGATCTATTTTTTAGTGCAATTCACAGGCACGCGCCTAGATGCGAGCAAGGTGTTGAGCGTGGACTACGCCACCCGAGATGGTTCGGCAACCGCGGGCAGTGACTACCTTGCAGTGGCCGGACGGCTGAATTTGTACCCCGGCGAGACGCAGGCGGTGATTCCCGTGGAGATCGTTGGCGACACAGTACGCGAAGGCAATGAGAACTTTTATTTAGACGTGTTTAATCCTGTTGGTGCAAGTTTTGGCCCTGATATTGTTAAGTTAACGGCAGTACGCACAATTTTGGATGACGATGTGGCGCTCGGCTGAGCGATGATTTGGATTGTTGAGCTGAGCGCCTTGGGTTTTGTGTTATCCTATATGAAGATTCCTATATGAATAATTCAACCCTTCACATTCCACTCAACACGACGCCCGATCAGGTGCGTCGTTTGCAGGCGTTGCAGCAAGCCTTTGCCGAGGTGTGCAACGCGCTCGGACCCGTGGTGCGAGATTCGCGCTGCTGGAACCGGGTCACCCTGCATCACTTGACGTACCGCTCTTTGCGCGAGCGTTTCCCACAGGTCGGCTCTCAGATGGTCTGTAATGCGATTTATTCCGTCTCACGGACCTGTCGCGTTATTTTCCAAACGCCGGCCAGCCCCTTCAATATCCAACGCATGACCGGAAAGACGCTGCCCGTGCTGCAGTTCTTGCCTTCGGCGCCGGTGTACTTTGACCGTCATACCTTGAGCATCAGCAACGGGGTGATGTCCATGTTCACCATGGACGGCCGCATGCGTTTTGAGCTCAATTTGAGTGAAACCGATCAGAACCGTTTCAACGAGTGCAAGTTGCAAGAGATTGTGTTGCGCTCGGTAGGTGAGCAATTCACCTTGAGTTTTAGTTTTTCTTCAGACAACAAAGCCGAGGCTGAGCAGCCGTCAGATGCTGAGTCGCCTTGGCCGCAGTACGTGGTGGTTCGACAAGACGAGTCGGATGTGCCTGTTAATTTTGAGTTGGCAAATGGGCTCAGTGCTTCTTCTGCCGATTCTTTTGGAGTGAGTCCATGAGTTCTTCCGTGATGGGTGGGGGCGCCCCGACCGTGCTTCGCGATGCTTTCAAAGCGCATGCGCCTCAGTACCGCAGAGCTATTTATTACAGTTTGGTGATTGGGGTGTTGTCCCTGTCTTCCACCGTGTTCATGTTGGAGGTGTATGACCGTGTGGTGAACAGCCGAAGCGTGATGACGCTGGCCATGCTGATCGTGGCGGTGGTGGGCAGCTACATCATGATGGAGATGCTCGAATTGGTGCGCCATGGTCTGCTGAGCAGCGTGGCTGTGAAGGTGGACAAGCAGCTGCGTGAGCGATTGTTTGACACCACCTTCGAGGCCCGGTTGCGCCAACAAGGGGGCGGCTCAGTTCAGGTGTTCAACGATTTCAAAACCTTCCGCGATTTCATGTCCTCGTCCGCGGTGACGGCGATGTTGGACGCCCCAATGGCGTTCGCGTTCTTGGTGATTGTGTTTGTCATGAGCCCTTGGTTGGGCGTGTTTGCGCTCATCGGTGCGTTGGTGCAAGTGTGGGTGGCGATCAACACCGAGCAAAGCACCATGCCAGTGCTGACCAAGGCCAACCGTGCCGCAATTGATGCACAAAACTACGCCAGCGGCACTTTGCGCAATGCGCAGGTGATTGAAGCCATGGGCATGATGGGCAATGTGCATGCCAAGTGGATGGACAAGCAGCGCAACTTTTTGTTGTTGCAGGCACAGGCTTCGGACACGGCGGGGACCAACTCGGCATTGTCAAAGTTCATTCAAACCATGCAGGGGTCGTTGTTGCTGGGCGCCTCGTGTTGGTTGACATTAAAGGGCCAGATGCTGGGCGGTGGCGGCATGATGATTGTGGCGTCCACCTTGGGCGGCAAGGTGTTGACACCGCTGGTCCAGCTGGTGGCGCAGTGGCGCACGGTGGTCAATGCGCGTGATGCGTATCAGCGGCTTGAAAGTTTGCTGGGCAATTTCCCTGCAAAAGAAGATGGCATGTCTTTGCCCGCACCCACAGGTCGCTTGACGGTGGAGTCGGTGATCGTGGCCCCGCCTGGGAGTCAAGTACCCATCTTGAAGGGCGTGTCGTTTGGCATTAACCCCGGTGAGTGCGTGGTGTTGATTGGCCCTTCGGCATCGGGCAAGACGACGCTGGCACGCGTGATGATGGGCTTGTGGCCTGCCAACTCTGGCAAGGTTCGGCTCGACGGCGCAGATGTTTTTACTTGGAACAAAACAGAGTTAGGCCCGCACATGGGTTATTTGCCTCAAACGGTGGAGTTGTTTGACGGCACAGTGGCTGAGAACGTCGCCCGATTTGGCGATGTGGACCGTGCAGAGGTTGAGCGTGTGATTACCCAAGTGGGGCTGGACGAGACCATTGCCGCGCTGCCGTTTGGTTTGGACACGCGCATTGGTGAAGATGGCGCCATGCTGTCCGGCGGTCAGCGCCAACGTGTGGCCTTGGCGCGTGCCATTTATGGTGCGCCCAAACTTTTGGTGTTGGACGAGCCTAACTCCAGTTTGGATGAGGCGGGCGAGTTGGCACTGATGCAGACGCTGGCGCAATTGAAGGCCCAAGGTGCAACCGTGGTTTTGATTACCCACCGCACCAGCGTGTTGCCAGCGGCAGACAAGGTGTTGATGCTCAGGGATGGCACGGTGGCCGCTTTTGGCCCGCGTGATGAGGTATTGGCTGCGCTTAGAAATGCGCAACAAAAGAATTTGGGAGTCGCAGCATGAAGATACCCGCACTCTTAGCGCGCAGTGAGCTGGGGCGCAGCATTTGGACATTCCGCCGCGAGTTTGTCTGGGTGGGCGTGTTTAGCTTTTTTTCTAACTTGCTGATGTTGGCCCCGACCTTGTACATGTTGCAGGTGTTTGACCGCGTGATGTTGAGTCAAAACGAGTTCACGCTCATCAGCTTGACGCTGATCGTCACGCTCTTTTTTGCCGTCATGGGTTTTGCCGAATGGGTGCGTTCGCGCCTGTTGGTGAGGGCTGGCGTCAGGTTTGATGAGTTTTTGAACTCGCGCGTGTTCAAGTCGAGCTTTGATGCGAACTTGAATTTGATGGCGAGCAACCCGGTTCAGTCGTTTTCGGATCTGACCAACTTGCGTCAGTTCTTGACGGGCAATGGTATTTTTGCGTTGTTCGATACGCCTTGGACGCCCATCTACATGGCCGTGTTGTTCATGATGCACCCGTGGCTTGGCTTGGTGTCTGTGGTGTTTACCGCCATCTTGGGTTTCTTAGCCTGGTACAGCCACAAGCTGACGGCGGCGGGCAGTGTGCAAGCCAATGAGGCGGTGGTGAAGTCCAACGGTTACTTGCAAGGCAAGTTGGTTCACGTTGAGACCGTGGTGTCGTTGGGGATGTTGGCTAACTTGCGCCGCCATTGGCTGATGCTTTATTCAGACCAATTGGACAAATCGTTGGATGCGCAACATCTGCAACACCAAGTACAAGCGTTTGTGAAATTTGTGCAGTACACGCAGCAGTCGTTGGTACTTGCCTTGGGTGCGCTGTTGGCGATCCGAGGCGATATTTCAGCTGGCGCGATGGTGGCTTCGAATGCGCTGGTGTCGAATGCGCTTCGCCCGATTGGCACCTTGGTGTCGACATGGCGCCAGTTTGCCGATGCGCAGGCTTCTTATTTGCGACTTGAGAAGTTGATGAAAGAACACCCTGACCGTGGCGCAGTGCATGCAGCCGAGGTGGTCCATGGGCGAGTGACCTTGCACGATGTGGTGGCCTCTGCCCCCGGTCGTGCGCGTCCTATTCTCAAAGGGCTGAGCGTGAATTTCAATGCCGGTGAGGTGGTGGCGATTGTGGGCCCCTCAGGCGCTGGCAAGTCGACGCTGGCGCGCTGCATTATTGGAATTTGGCCCGATGTTCAGGGTCAGGTGTTGCTGGATGGTCATGACATCAATGCATGGTCGCGCGACGATTTGGGGCCACACCTGGGTTATTTGCCACAAGACATTGAGTTGTTCGAGGGCACGATTGCCGAGAACATTGGACGCTTTGGCGATTTGAAATCGGAATGGGTGATTGATGCGGCACAACGCACCGGCATTCACGACATGATTTTGCGTTTCCCCAAAGGCTATGACACGCCAATGGGGGTGGCCGGCGGCATGCTTTCGGGCGGTCAGCGTCAGCGTGTGGGATTGGCGCGTGCCATTTATGGAAACCCTGCGTTGGTGGTGTTGGATGAGCCCAATGCCAACTTGGACGATGTGGGCGAGGCCGCGTTGATTCGTACGGTGCAGGATCTGCGCCAACAGGGCAAGACGGTATTTATGGTGGTTCACCAGCGCAACCTCCTGAGTGTGGCCGACCGTGTGTTGGTACTCAACGATGGCGTGATCACCCAATTTGGACAACTGGCAGTGCAACCGCCTGCCGTGACAACATCGAGCGAGCCATCGGCTCAGACAAGGACTGCATGATGAGCAACAAGTGGATAAAAATGGGCCGTGGATTGTTGGCCCCAATCAAAGGCAAGGCAGACATCACGGATGTATCGCCGATCAACGATTTTGATGCGCATTCGGATACGAGTGCGCCGATTCGACTGGGTTTCCGTGTGCTGGTTCTTGGGTTCGGCGGCTTCTTACTTTGGTCTGCCATTGCACCTTTGGACGAGGGCGTGTCTGCGCAGGCGTCGGTGTCCATTGAAACGCGACGCAAAACGATTCAACACTTGAGTGGTGGTGTGGTGCGGTCTGTGGCGGTCAAAGAAGGGCAGTGGGTGCGCGAGGGTGAGGTGCTGATGGAGCTGGACGCGGGTGTGTCCAAGGCGAACTTCGAAGCCGTGCGCCAAAACTACATGGCCCAACGCGCCAACGAAAGCCGCTTGCTGGCAGAGCTCAAAGGTGCGTCCAAGATTGAGTTTCATCCAGACCTTCTCAAGGCCAAGAACGACCCGTTGGTGCAACAGCACATGCAAACGCAAATTCAGTTGTTTGACGCGCGTCGTGCGGCTTATCGTGCCCAAGTCGGCGGCATGGCCGAAATGATTGAAAGCCGCAAGGCGCAGGCTGCGTTCCAAACGCAGCAGGTGCAATCGATTCGTGAATTGGCGAAAGAGGGCTACGCCTCGCGCAACCAACTGTTGCAGCTTGAGCAATCGCAAGCGGAGTTGCGAACCTCGATGACCGATTTGCAAACCAACTATGCACGCGTGCAGCAGGAATACATCAAAGAGCTGTCGGCTCAATTGGCGGACGTACGCAAAGAAGTTCAATCGGGTCAAGAAAAGCTACAGGCAGTGACAGATGAGTTGTCTCGCACCCAACTTCGTAGCCCAGTCGAGGGGCAGGTGGTGGGGATGACGGTGACAGCCACCGGCGGGGTGGTGACACCCGGCCAACGCTTGATGGATATCGTGCCCAAGGGGGAGGCGTTGTTGGTGGATGCCAAGATTCCGCCGCATGTGATTGACAAGGTTCGCGCAGGCGAGTCTGTGGATGTGCGGTTCTCCTCGTTTTCTAACTCACCACAGTTGGTCCTGGATGGACGTTTGGTTTCGTTGTCGAGTGACGTCATCAGCGAGCAAACATCCATGGGCGTGATGTCTTATTACTTGGGGCGCGTCGAGATCACCCCTGAAGGCATTAAGGAGCTGGGCAAGCGTGTGATGCAACCGGGCATGCCCGCAGAGGTGTTGATCAAGACGGGCGAGCGTAGCTTGTTGACCTACTTGATGCACCCACTGACCAAGCGACTGGCAGCCTCAATGAAGGAGGAGTGAGCATGCGCCACCATTTCATTTGGTCGGGGTTGGCCGCTGCGTGTTTTCTCGCAGCTTCGGCACACGCGCAAGATTTGCGTGAGGTGATTGGTGCGGCGCAAGCGCGAGACGCCGCGTTGCAGTCAGCTTCTGCGAATCGCGATGCGGCTTCAGAGAACATAGGCATCACGCGTTCCAGATTGCTGCCTCAGTTGAGCTACCAAGACACACGTCAGCAACTGCATCAGACGACAACGCAAGCAACCTCAGCAGGGCCTCAGGTGCGAGATTTTGATGGCACGTCGATTAGCCGCCAACTGAGTCTTCGCCAAGGCGTGATTCGTCCCCGTGATGTCGCAGGCTACTTGGCAGGCGGTGCACAAGCTGAGTACGGGGGGTACAAATACGAGTCTGCGCTGTCCGATCTGTGGAGTCGGTCCGTTGGCGCTTGGCTTGACGTGCTAGCTGCACGAACATTGGTCAACGTGCAACAACAAACCCTTAAAGCGGTGTCTGAGGCTGCGAAGCAGGAAATCAAACGCTTTGACCGAGGTGATGGCACGCGTGATGCACGGGCCGAAGCGCAGGCCCAGTTGGCCCAAGCGCGAGCCATGTTGCTAGACGCGCAGCTGGCGTTGCAAGCCAGAGAACGCGCGTACCAACTGCTGACTAGTTTGGATGCTCAGCGTTTGACCAAGTTGCGTTTACCGACCGAGTCGGATGTGCGCTTGTCCGAGGTGAGCAAGGACGAGTTGTGGGTCGCTGTGTCAAGTGCAGGCCCTGAATTTTTGGCCGCTCAAGCGGTGGAATCTGTGAACAAATTTCGCATGATTCAATCCGCATCGGATCATTTGCCGACATTGGATGTGGTGGCCTCAGCAACGCGCGCGCAAAACGATAGCACCAACACCCTAGGAGCGATTTACAACAGCCGCCAAGTGGGTGTGCAGCTGGCAGTGCCTTTGTTTAATGGCGGTGGTATTGAAGCAGGTCGGCGTCAAGCCGTGGCGACGTACCAAGCCAGTGTGGCGGATCGAGAGTCCACGCTGATGCGACTGGAGACGCAATTCACCAGTGACTGGGCTGCTCAGGCCGGTCTGTTCGAGAGGGCTCAGGCCGCACGCAGTTTGCTGGACGCGGCCAAAGAGCAACGACGTGGCATTGAGCTTGGTCTTACGCACGGCTTGCGTAACTGGGGCGACTTGAGTAACGCGGAGTTGCTGGTTGCAAGACGTCATACCGATTTGGTGAATTTGCAGCTGTCCCTGTTTAAAACACAAGCGCGTTTACTTTCTCTGGTGTCTGTTCAGACGCCCGCTTGGGATGCTTGGGTTCAGTCGTTGGATGTGGCCAGTCGCCCTTGAGGTTTGGTACGAAAGGTTTTGCGTATGAGCGATTCGTTGGGGATACCAAAGCACATTGCCATCATCATGGACGGCAATGGACGCTGGGCGCAACAGCGGCACATGCCTCGAAAGTTAGGGCACTACCGTGGCGCTGCACGCGTTCGTAGCCTGATTGAGTATTGCACCCGTGTTGGCGTCGAATGCGTCACCCTTTTTGCGTTCAGCACGGAGAACTGGCAACGGCCGGTCGAGGAGGTTGATGCTTTGATGGCCTTGTTTACCGATTACCTCGACAAAGAGCTGCCTGTGATGTTGGAAAACCGCGTGCGTTTCAAAGCCATTGGCGCGCTAGATCGCTTTTCACCAGAAGTTCGTGAGCGAATTCGTCGCGCCGAGCAACAGAGTGCAAGCAATGACGGCTTGTTTTTGAATGTGGCGGTGAATTACGGGGGGCGCTGGGACATCCTGCATGCGGTTCAGTCATGGCAGACTGCGCATCCGAACGCCGCATTGAGCGAGTTGAATCAAGACGTACTGTCTGAATACCTCAGCACGGCTGGACAGCCTGAGCTTGATTTGCTCATTCGCACGGGGGGTGAGTCGCGCATCAGCAACTTTTTGATTTGGCAGGCCGCTTATGCGGAGCTATATTTCACGGAAGTCCTGTGGCCTGATTTTGACGAAGCTGCGCTTCAGGCAGCGTTTGACTGGTTCAGTGCACGAGACCGACGGTTTGGTAAGGTAAAGGCCTTTACATGACAATTTTGGTGACCGGCTGCGCTGGCTTTATTGGTAGCAATTTTGTTCACACTTGGCTTTCGTCATCTGACGAAACCGTGATCAACCTCGACAAGCTGACCTATGCTGGTAATTTGGCCAACTTAGAGTCGCTGCAAGGTGACCCGCGTCATGTCTTTGTGCAAGGCGACATTGGCGACCGCGCCTTGGTGGACCAACTGCTGCTTGAACATGCCCCTCGCGCGGTGCTTAACTTTGCGGCAGAAAGCCATGTGGATCGCTCGATTCATGGCCCTGGCGATTTCATTCAAACCAACGTCATGGGTACTTTCAATTTGCTTGAAAGTGTGCGTGCTTATTGGCAAGCGCTGCCCGAGGCACCCAAGCAAGCTTTTCGCTTCTTGCACGTCAGCACCGATGAGGTTTATGGCACGTTGTCACCCACCGATCCGCCGTTTGCTGAGACCAAAAACTACGAGCCCAACAGTCCCTATTCGGCCAGCAAAGCCGCCAGCGATCACTTGGTGCGTGCGTGGCACCACACGTACGGGTTGCCGGTGCTCACCACCAATTGCAGTAACAACTACGGGCCGTTCCATTTCCCTGAAAAACTCATTCCATTGGTCATGCTCAATGCCTTGGCAGGGAAGCCATTGCCTATTTATGGCGATGGTCAGCAAGTGCGCGATTGGTTGTATGTGCAAGACCACTGCCGTGCCATAGCGCGGGTGCTTGAGGCCGGCCAAGTGGGTGAGACCTACAACATTGGTGGCTGGAATGAGAAGCCCAACCTCGAAGTGGTCAACACCTTATGTGCCGTGTTAGATGAGCTCCAGCCCCGTGCGGACGGCAAAGCGTATGCCGAGCAAATCACCTATGTCATAGACCGTCCGGGTCATGACCGTCGTTATGCGATTGATGCCCGCAAGATCGAGCGCGAGTTGGGCTGGAAACCACAAGAAACTTTTGAAACAGGGCTTCGTAAAACTGTGGAATGGTATTTAGCGAATCAAGCGTGGGTGGAGGGCGTGACCAGTGGTGCCTACCGTCAATGGGTCGGCCAGCACTACGGGGCTTGACGCGTGACGCACCAAAAAATCTTGTTGCTCGGTGCGCATGGCCAATTGGGGCATGCGCTGGCAGTTGCCCTGAAAAAGTTGGGTGAGGTCCAAGCCTTGACGCGAGCCGAGGCAGACTTGAGTGACCCAAACGCACTGCGTGAGGGCCTGTTGCAACGTGCGGCCAATTTTTTGCCCACCATCGTGGTGAATGCGGCGGCATACACGTCTGTGGATAAGGCTGAAACAGAGCCCGCGTTGGCGCAGGCGGTGAATGCCGATTCGCCTGCCGTGTTGGCGGAGCTGGCGCAAGCATGGGGTGCGATGCTGGTGCACTACTCCACCGATTACGTGTTTGATGGGGCAGGTGTGAAGCCATGGGAAGAAACGGATGTCACGCATCCCTTGTCTGTGTACGGCGCAAGCAAACGAGCAGGCGAAGTGGCGATTGCGCAGGCGTGTGCCAAGCATTTGATTTTGCGAACCAGTTGGGTGGTTGGTGTGCATGGCAATAATTTCTTAAAGACCATGCTGCGCTTAGCGGCTGAGCGTGACAGCTTGCGTGTGGTGGCCGATCAAATTGGCGCCCCCACTTCAGCCGAGCTGTTGAGTGAGGTGACT
This sequence comes from Comamonadaceae bacterium, assembly GCA_947377705.1. The sequence goes on along the minus strand of CANCGU010000004.1, from coordinate 7,297 downwards.
GTGGCGTTGATACAGGCCATGAAAAGTGCCCAAGCCAGCGACTCGCGTTGGGGAACTTACCATGTGGCGGCGGCAGGCGAGACGTCGTGGCATGGTTATGCGCAGTACGTGATTGCAGGCGCTGTTGCCCGAGGGGCGGTGGTGAAAGCAACGCCAAGCACGGTGCAGCCCATTGCTACAACAGAGTACCCTTTGCCAGCCCCCCGTCCAGCGAACTCGCGCCTAGACACGCGCAAAATTCAACGAACATGGGGCGTCATGCTGCCCGCATGGCAGGTGGGTGTTGACGCCATCCTTGATCAGTTATTTGAAAAGAAATCACCATGACCAAACAACGCAAAGGCATCATCCTCGCAGGTGGCTCTGGAACCCGCCTGTATCCCGTGACGCAAGCGGTGAGCAAACAGCTCATGCCCGTGTACGACAAGCCCATGATTTATTACCCGCTCACCACATTGATGCTCAGCGGTATTCGTGAAGTGTTGGTGATCTCTACCCCAAAGGACACGCCGCGCTTTGCCGAGCTGTTGGGCGACGGTAGTCAATGGGGTATGCACATTGAATATGCGGTGCAGCCCAGCCCTGACGGGTTGGCGCAGGCCTTCATCATTGGTAAAAATTTTGTGGCCGATCACCCCAGTGCTTTGGTACTGGGGGATAACATTTTTTATGGGCACGATTTGGTCAAGCAGCTTCACAATGCAGACCAACGCACCAGCGGAGCCAGTGTGTTTTCCTACCATGTCCATGATCCTGAGCGCTATGGCGTGGTGGAGTTTGACGACCAGTTTCGTGCGTTGAGCATTGAAGAAAAACCGATCAAGCCCAAGAGCAATTACGCAGTGACGGGCTTGTATTTCTATGACCAACAGGTCTGCGACATTGCGGCGGCGGTGAAGCCTTCGCACCGTGGGGAGCTAGAAATTACTGATGTGAACAAGCGCTATTTAGAACTAGGTCAGTTGAATGTGGAAATCATGGGACGTGGCTACGCTTGGCTAGACACGGGCACGCACGACAGTTTGTTGGATGCGGCCAGCTTCATTGGCACCTTGCAAAAACGCCAAGGGTTGATGGTGGCTTGCCCAGAGGAAATTGCTTTTCATCAACAGTGGATTGATGCTGCCGCTTTGCAAAAACTTGCAGCGCCTTTGGCTAAGAATGGCTATGGGCAATACTTGTTGCATTTGCTAAAGGCATAAGTATGTTGGCAGAGCAATTCAAGGTCTATTACGCCAACGCTGTTTTATTGGCAATTGCCACGGCACTGTTGACCTCCGTGGCCGGTATCAATATCGGGGTTTTATTGCTGCTGTTGGTGACCCCATGGTTTTGGCGACACTGTGTTTTTGACGCAGCACAGAAAAAATGGACGGTCCAATTTTTGGTGCTGATCGCCAGTTTTTGCTTATGGGATGTGGTGACTAATCTGATGGCTGGTGCGAGTGTCGTCAGCGCGTTGCTGGCGTTACAACACGATTTGCGCACCTTCGCCTTTATTTTGCTTCTTTGGCCTGTTTTCATGGTGGAGAAAGTGGCCCGATTTGCGCTGCTGGCACTGCTAACGGCTTGTGTCGCAATTGCGGGTGCGAATTTGGCGGCGACTTGGACTGGTTTGATTCAATCTGGAGAGTACCTTTGGCCAACCATGCATCACTTGCATGGCCAAATGAGCGTTGGCATGGTGTTTTTATTGGCTCAGTTATGGTTGGTTCGTCCCAATCTATCCTGGCGGGTGGCGCTTCCTATGGTTGTGTTGCTGGCGTCCATGTTCTTTGCAAATGAGCGACGCGCAGGGTATTTGCTACTCTGCGTAGGATTTCCGGTTTGGTATGCATTGAATGCCAAGCGTCTTTTTGTGGGGCGTTATAAGTGGTGGGTGTTGTGTGCCGCTATCTTCGCGTTGCTACTGGCAGCTGCATCGCCCGTGGTTCAAGCGCGTATGGCGCGTATGGTGCTCGAGGTGAACCAATTCTTTGCAATGACACCTGAGCAACGTGCAGGCGTGGAAACTTCGTTAGGGATTCGCTTGCAGTTTTATAGCTCGATTGCTGAGTTGATTCAGCAAAGCCATTGGATGGTGGGTGTGGGCAGCGTTCATTTCGCCGATATGTTTTATGCGATCAACCAGCGATTGGGCACCACCAGCGAACAGGCGGCAACCTACTTTAGTAATTTTCAAAATCCGCATAACGAGTACTTGTTCATGTTGGCGACCAAAGGCGTGATTGGGTTGATCTTGTATCTGGCAATTTTTATCCAAGCTTGTCGCTTGGCATGGCAGAAACACGATGAGGTTCAGCGGGTGGTTTGCGTCATGTTCGTTTTCTTGTTCATGGTGAGCATCACTGCCAATTCGATGATGACGGACATGGAGGAAGGGCATTTCACCATGTTGATCCTTCTCATCTTTTTGGCGCCTGCTTCTCTGCGCTTGTTTCAAGATAACCCTCAGCACGGTTGACTGCCTCCTATGCCTTACTACGCGACACCCACGCCGATTGATGGCGTTTTAGTTTTAGAACCTAAAGTGTTTGGGGATGCGCGAGGCTTCTTTTTTGAGAGCTTTAACGAACGTGATTTTGAACACGCCACCGGATTGCAGCGGCACTTCGTACAAGACAACCACAGCAAGTCAAGCAAAGGGGTTTTGCGTGGCTTGCATTACCAAGTGCAGCATGCACAAGGCAAATTAGTGCGTGTCACCCAAGGCTCTGTGTTTGATGTGGCGGTCGATATCCGACCCAACTCTCAAACCTTTGGTCAGTGGTTTGGCGTGGATTTGTCAGCCGAGAACAAAAAACAGCTGTGGATTCCCGAAGGGTTGGCGCATGGCTTTTTGGTGACCAGTGACAGCGCTGAATTTTTGTACAAAACCACGGACTACTATCACCCTGAGTTTGAGCGAAGTTTGCGATGGAATGATCCTTCCGTGGGAATTGAATGGCCGTTGCATGCCCTGAACGCACAACCGTTATTAGCAGCCAAAGATTTAGATGCTTTGACGCTGGCTGAGTCTGGGTTGGGTCGTTAAGTTTTGTCGCGTAAGCGAGCCATCCAAACGGTCAGACCTAGTAGCCCAACGCTGCTGATGAGTGCAAAAGCAGCCATGTGCAAAGCAGGATCCATCGGTGTGCTGAGCCCAAAGGGGGCAATCAATACCAGTGTCTGAAGCGCGACGAGACTCATGCACGCCCATGAGTAAGTGCTGGCCGCTTGTGTTTGAAAAGGCCTGTGGCTAAAGGCAGCCGCTAAACAGGCGAAACCTTGCCAAAGCACCAATGGCGTTAAGTACGCCAGCACACCACGCCAGCGTGCATCCAGCCATTCGAAGTAAATGGCGGTCAAGCAACACAGGCTCAAAATGACAATGCAAGCAAAAGCCGCGAAACCAATCCACCAAGGATTGATTTTTGCCTGATGGGGTTTCGCAAGCACAACTTGCGCCCATGCCATCGTGACCAACACAGGTAGAAAATTAAATACACGCAGGAGCGTCGTCATCCAACCTGTTTCTACAGAGCCGTAAAAGCGTTGCCAGATAAGCACCAGCGCAGTGGATAGAAAAACATCACTGAACGAATGAGCAATTTTGAGAGCGGTATGACGGTTGTCTGAGAGCGAAGCTTGCGTGCTGTCTGCATCTGTATGTGAGTCAGATACATGAGTTTTTTGTGTCCAAGCACTGAGTAGCCACAACGATCCTGTGACGTAACCTATCAGAGCGTAAAAAGCCAAAGGCGGATAAGTGACGTCATACTGCGCGTTGAGCCATGTGCACACGAGAAGCGTGACGACTGTCGCCAAAGTAGGAAGTGCCCGTGCAGAGGCTTGTTGCAAGCTAGATCCGACACGCAAAGTAAAACTTTTTGCGAGGTTCCAGTTCATTTGAAAAAATGCCAGCAACAAAACCCACACAAGGGTTGGCCAAATGGGGAGCTTACTGAGCCAAAGTATGCCGATGGCGACGGGTAACAACACCCCCCCTCTTTTAATACTGCTTAACCAAGCTTCTCGCGTGGCTTGTTCTGCTGGCAATTGAATATTGGCTAACAAGGTGAGTTGAGTTTGGGCCAAGGCCAGGGTCATCCAAAAAGTAGCGATCTGCCCGATGACTGAGAACTCACCCACATCGCTAGGACTAAACAGTCGCAGCATCAGCAGAGCAAACAAAATTTGTGTGCCAAACGCGACGATGGTCGATGCGGCCACGACATGGCTTGTCCGAGGCAGTTTTAGCCAGCTCATTGCATCCCCTTTATTGCGGTTGTCGTTATTTGCAAATGTTTCCAAATCGGCAACGCCGCCAACAGCTTCGGCCAAACCAATGCCCTTACATCCGGCACCACATAGGGGTAAGCCTCAAGCGCTTCCCCAAAGCTGTGCTGCCAGCTGCTTGGCTCTTCGCGTAGCAAATGCAAGTTGCCTTGGTAGTGCGTGGCAAAGTAGCGCACCCACGCGTAATCGTTGCTGACCACGGGCAGGCCGACGGCGCAGTATTCCAGCAGCTTGGTGGAGGTTTGTTGGTTGTAGGGTTCGAGGTTGCTGACGAGGTTCAACCCCAGTCGTGCGCGGCGCAATTGGCGCGGCACATCCGCGTGCGGGACCCGTCCTGTGCAGGTCACAGAGGCAGGTAGTTGCGTGCGCAAGGCCTCTGGCACATCGCCTACCAACAGCAAGGTCCGACCGGCATCGTGAATGGCCTGTAGCAAAGGCAAGAAGGGTTGCAAGCGGTTCATCTCGCCTAAGTACACCAAGTCAAATTCGTTGGGGGGGATGCGTGCAGGGGCTTTGTCTGCGTAGGAGGGTTCTGGCAGCGCAGGGGCGGCGGCATCGAAAAAGCTTTGCGCGACGCCCATATCACGCAGGGCGTGGGGAACGCCGTCGTCAAAACCCAAACGCTCGCGCACCCAGCCGTTTTGAAAAAAGCGGTAGTCGGGTTTGGGTTGTGTCCAGTGTTTGACAAAGTCTTTGAGCCAAGCATGGGGTGGTACCGAGGCAGAGGCGTATTCATGGATGTGAAACGCATTTTTCAAACGTCGCGCTTCTGCGCTGGGGACACGCCCACACATCCACCACACCACTTGCGCGTGAGCAGGAACCGAGGCGCTGGTGTCATGCACCAAGGCTGAGTGACCCTGCGACGTGATGAAGCTGACATACGCATCCAGCTCGGGCAAATAGGCCGGGCCATTGCGTACAAAGTGCACCTGCACGGTTGGCTTCGTCAGCATGTGTGCAGTACCTCTTGCCAGTGGCCCACAAAACCATCCACATGGTGTCGCGCCACGATGCGGGCGATGTCATCACGCACCTGTTGCTCGGGTAGGCTGCGCACGGTCATGACGGCTTCAGCCAAAGCGACGGGGGCGTCGCCTCGGGCCAATAAGTAGGGCGCATCCAAGTCGTATAACTCACGCATGGCCGGGATGGGCAGCGACACGCAGGGCACACCACAGGCGAGCGACTCTAGCGCGGTCATGGGGCAGCCTTCGTAGCGCGAGGTGAGCAGCGTCATTTGCCATGGCTTGTAAAGGCTTGTGCCGCTCGGGTGCTTGCCCAAGAAGTGCACGCGGCCTTGAACCATCAGGTCCATGCCATCGTGAATCATTTTGCGGTGCATAGGACCTTCACCCACGATGCCCAGCTGCGCTTCTTCTGGCAAATAGCGCAAGGTGTCTAGCAGCAGATGAGGGCGTTTTTCTGAAGACAGGCGACCCACGTAACCCAACAACAAAGGCGCAAGGCCTTCACGGCCGTGGCCTGCATGCACATGAATGGCTTGGCCATCGGCCAAGGGCGCAATGCCGTTGGGCACCACGATGCAACGTTGTTGCTTGCCCAGATGGATCAAGCTGAGCAGCGAGTCTTGCGTGGTGCGCGACACACACACAAACTGGTTGACTTGTTTGTAGAGTAGCTTGAGCCACAACTTTTTCGCAGCCGAGGTGTTGGCTTCTTGCAGCACCTCCATCAGAGGTCCATGCACCCAGCTGACCAGCGGTTTGCCGGTGATGGCTTTGAGTGCCGCCCCGCAATAGGTGGGGCCAAAGTTGTGCGTGGCCACGATCACGTCGTGATGCTTGGCGGCATTCACCAAGGTGGTCCAGGGTGTTTGTTGCCAAGGCAACGCTGTGACTTGCCAGGCTTGCACGCTGAGTGCGTCGGCCAATGTGCGCGTCATGGTGTGCACACCGCCCCAGCTGGGCTCTTCGAGCAGCAAAATTCGGCGGGTACTCAAGGCGTTGTTCTCATGGACAGGGCTTCGAATGGCTTAACGTGCGCCAAAACCGGTGCACACCGTTTTGACGGTTTTGGCAGCAATCAACAAATCCAGCGCGAGTGAGTAGTGGGCCACGTAATACAAGTCGTAGCTGAGCTTGATGCGCGTGGCGTCCACGCTGTCGGCATAACCTTGCTGAACTTGGGCCCAGCCCGTGAGGCCCGGGCGCACCAAGTGGCGGTAGGGGTAGCTGGGGATGGTGGCGGCAAAGTCGCGCACAAAAGCGGTTTGTTCAGGGCGAGGGCCAATCAGGCTCATGTGGCCCATGAGCACGTTGAAGAGTTGCGGCAATTCGTCCAAGCGCGTGCGGCGCAAGATGCGGCCCACACGCGTGATGCGCGGGTCTTCCGCTTGTGCAAAGTGCACCCCTGGCGCTTGCAAGCCGTGCACCATGCTGCGAAATTTCCAAAGCGTGAACACTTGGCCATCGCGACCGACGCGGGGTTGCGAATACAGCGAGGGGCCTTTGGAGTCCAAACGCACAGCCATGGCCACCCCCGCAGCAAGTGGCATCCACACGGGGGATAAGACGATGACGGTGATCACGTCCAGCCAACGCTTGGCGCGGTCATAGCCGGGGTCGTTGTCAATCTCCCAAAGCGAGTCTGTGGTGGTGGGCAGCATTTTGCGGCCACTGGTGAGTTCGGCCACCGCCTCCACGCTGTAAAGGCGCAGGTGTTGCATCTTCAACTCGCCCAACAAGCGTGTGCGTTCGTCGGTGCTGCGCACATGGCGGTCAAGCACCACGCCGTTGCATGCGGGCAGGGGGGCGCCGCTGTTGGGGCTCCAAGCGATGAGTTGCACGGCTTGCGGGTCGAGTGTGTTGGGGGTCAAGCAAGCGGCCAACTGGGCCGGCACGTTGGGGTCGATGTGAACCAACCGCAAGGCCCGGTGTTTGACGTGACGGTGGTAGCCCCACCACAGCCACAGCGTGGTGGCGGCATAGGCCCACACCACCGCCGCGCGTGAATACGGTTGCTGTAGCAATGCAAAGCCCAAAGGCATGAACACAAA
>CANCGU010000003.1:0-35121 GCA_947377705.1 Comamonadaceae bacterium | reverse complement strand
CATTACAAACTCACCGACCCTGCGCAATCTGCCGCAGTCCTCAAACAAGCCTTTGAACAAGCAGGCCCTGTGGTGGTCGAAATCGACATGAATGCATGGGGACCTTTTGCCGCGAAGTTTGCGGGCCCTATTTTGAAAAAGGACTGAGTCCATGACACCAACCGTTCTGCAAGTCACCTTGATTGGCTGGGGGGCGATTGCACGTTCTATTTTTCAACGCCTCTCGCAGGACACACGGGTGCGCATTTCGCACGTCGTGGTGCGCGAGAGCAAAGTGGCCGACACCCAAGCACAGCTAGGCCATGAGGCAATCGCCTGTGCCGCTGTGCCAGCCGATGCCCAGTTGGTCTTGGAATGTGCAAGCCATACCGCCCTCACCGACCATGTGCTACCTGCCCTGCAACGCGGGGTGACTTGCGGCGTGTTGTCTGTCGGTGCTTTGTCTGAAGTGGGTTTGCCTGAACGCTTGGAAGACGCCGCCCGCCAAGGCCATGCACAAGTGCATTTGTTGGCAGGGGCGATTGGTGGCATTGATGCCATCGCCGCAGCACGTACCGCCGGTTTGACGCATGTCACCTACACAGGACGCAAACCACCTACAGGTTGGCGCGGCTCACCCGCCGAGCAGGTGGTGAACTTAGACCAGTTGACCGAACCCGCCGTGATCTTGGAAGCATCGGCCCGTGAAGCGGCACGGCTTTACCCAAAGAATGCCAACGTGGCAGCCACCATTTCATTGGCGGGCTTGGGACTTGATGCCACACGCGTTCGCTTGATTGCCGATCCCAGCGTGACCGAAAACATCCATGAAATTCACGTCCAAGGCACGTTTGGCGAAATGCACCTCACCATGCGCGGCAAGCCTTTACCTGACAACCCCAAAACATCGGCGCTGACCGTGTTGTCAGCGGTGCGGTTTTTGCAAAATCAAACCGCGCCCATCACGATCTGAATGAGCAAAACTCTATGACCGAAAAAATTCAAACCCTCATTGCAGGTCAATGGCGCGATGCCTCTGGACCTGAATACAGCACCGAGTATCCCGCAGACGGCAGCACGGTGGCCCGTTTGCATGCCGCCACCGCAGACGATGTGAACGAAGCAGTGCAAGCAGCAGAAGTCGCGCGCCATCAGCCGGCATGGGCGAATCTGAAGCGCCATGAACGCGCGGGCATCTTGCATCGTATCGCCTCCGGCATTCGTGCGCGTGGCGAAGAGTTGGCGCAACTGCAACGCTTAGACAACGGCAAACCCATCAACGAAACACGCGCCCTCGTGGCCAGTGCGGCAGGCACCTTTCAGTTCTTTGCTGCCGCATGCGAAACAGGGGAAGACACCCTCACCCCTGCGCGTGGCGACTACATGACCATGAGCGTGCACGAGCCCTTGGGCGTCGTGGGGGCCATCACCCCTTGGAATTCGCCCATTGCCAGTGAAGCACAAAAGTTGGCCCCCGCACTCGCGGCAGGCTGTGCCGTCGTGTTCAAGCCTGCTGAAATCACGCCCCGCATGGCCATTGAATTGGCCAAAATCGCGCAGCAAGCCGGTGTGCCAGACGGCATTGTGAGTGTCCTTCCCGGCAAAGGCTCGGTGGTCGGCGATGCCTTGGTCAAGCACCCCCTCATCAAACGCATTGCTTTCACAGGCGGCACCACGGTGGGCATGGGCATTCAACGCTTGGCCGTCGAAAAGCTAATGCCCACCTCACTTGAGCTGGGCGGCAAATCACCCACCATTGTGTGTGCCGATGCAGATTTAGACCACGCTGTCGCAGGCGTGTTGTACGGCATCTTCAGTTCCTCAGGCGAGTCATGCATTGCCGGTTCACGCGCCTTTGTGCATGCCAGCGTGTACGACGAATTCAAACGCCGCTTGCTCGCTGGTGTGAAAAACTTGCGTGTGGGCGATCCGGCCAGTGAGGCCACGCAGATGGGCCCATTGGTCAACATGAGCCACCGCGCCTCGGTGGAGCGCTATGTGCAACTGGGCATCGACGAAGGTGGCCAGGTTTTGTTGGGTGGCCAGCGTCCGCAAGGCGCCTTGTACGACAAAGGCAGCTACTACATGCCCACCGTCATTGAAGGCTTACCCAACCAAGCTCGCATGTGCCAAGAAGAAATCTTTGGCCCCGTGTTAGCCCTGCTGCCTTGGTCAGACGAGGCTGATTTGATTGCGCAATGCAACGACAACGTGTATGGCCTCGCCTCTGGCATTTGGACCCGCGATTACAAAGCCGCATGGCGCATTGGGCAAACCTTGCAAACGGGCACGGTGTGGATCAACACCTACAAGGTGTTCTCGGTCAGCACACCCTTTGGCGGCGTCAAACTCAGCGGCACGGGTCGTGAAAAAGGCCGCTTGGGTATTTTGGAATACACCAGCCAAAAGAGCTTCTACTGGGGGCTCAATGAACATCCCATGCCTTGGGCAACGGCATAACAACACGTCATCACGCGATAGGGACTCCATGGATTTAGGCATTGCCGGAAAAAAAGCATTGGTCTGCGGCGCCAGTGCAGGCTTGGGGTTTGCCTGTGCGCAGGCTTTGGTGGAAGCAGGCGTGCATGTGGTCATCGTCGCACGCACCGAAGACAACTTGCGACAAGCTGCCCAAACCCTGCGCGATTTGAAAGCTGGCGACGTGTCTTGGGTCGCCGCAGATGTCACCACCGAAGCAGGTCGGCAACGCATTTTGGCTGAGCACCCGCAGGTGGACATTTTGGTCACCAATGCCGGTGGCCCACCGCCAGGTGATTTTCGTCAGTGGGACCGCGACACATGGTTGAAGGCTCTAGACGCCAATATGCTGGCCCCCATTGAACTCATCAAAGCCACCGTCGACGGCATGATGGCGCGTGGCTTTGGGCGCATCATCAACATCACCTCCAGCGCCGTCAAAGCGCCGGTCGATGGCTTGGGTTTGTCCAACGGTGCGCGCAGTGGCTTGACAGGCTTTGTGGCAGGTTTGGCGCGCAGCACAGTGGGACGGGGGGTGACCATCAACAACCTCTTACCCGGAACGTTTGACACCGCGCGCTTGGCCGGCAACTTTGCAGCACAAGCACAACGCGAAAGCAGCACACCCGAGGCGGTGCGTGCCGCACGCATCGCCAAGCACCCAGCCAAACGCTTGGGTCATCCGCCAGAGCTAGGCAACACCTGCGCGTTTTTGTGCAGTGTGCACGCAGGCTACATCAATGGGCAAAACATCTTGCTCGATGGCGGCTCTTTTGCAGGCGTGTGAGCATCACACGCACGGCCTCAACCTTACAAATCAAGCACCAATCGTTCTGATTGACAGCCAGACACGCAGACCATCATCACCCGATTGCTCGCTTGCTCTGCGGGGCTCAGCACCGAGTCGCGGTGGTCTGGCACCCCCTCCAGCACACGGGTTTCACATGAACCACAAATGCCCTCTTCGCAACTGGTCATGACATCGGCCTTGGCTTGTTGCAAAGCAGCCAGCAGTGACAGCGCTGGGGTGATTTCGATCACTTTCCCCGATCGTTTAAGTTCGACCGTGTAGCACTGCTGCGCATCGCTGGAGGCAGCCACTTCAACGGCAGCAAACCGCTCAATGTGCGCATTGGCATAGCCCAACGACTGACAATGTGCCTCGAACGCATCCAGCATGACGGCAGGTCCGCATGCGTAATAGTGTGTGTTGGCGGCATGGCGCGCCGCCAGCAAGGCTTTCAAATCAGGGGGGCCCCCTTGGACATCGTCGAAATGAAAATGCACCTTGGCACCCAGGGCTTCAATATCCTCGATGAAGGCCGCATTCGCGCGCGAACGCGCAAAGTACAACACTTCAAACGATTTGCCCAATGCACGCAAGCGCTTGGCCATGCACAAGAGCGGTGTGATGCCAATGCCACCGGCCACTAACACCGAGTGCGCGGCCTCTTCGTGCAAGGCAAAGTTGTTACGAGGTACAGAAATATCCAAATGTATACCCACGCGGAGTTGCTCATGCACCGCCTTCGAACCGCCACGGCTCTTGGCATCCTTCAGCACGCCCAAAACATAGCGGTGACGTTCACTGCAATCGTTCAACAGGGAATAGCTGCGCACCAAGCCGTTTGGCAAATGACAGTCGATGTGCGAGCCCGCTTCGAACGCGGGCAGGTCTTGCCGATCCGTCGCGCGCAAATCAATGCTGATGATGCCATCGGCCTCATACCGCAGGGTGTGCACAAAAACTTGCAAAGTGTTCGAAGCCATGTGTCATCAAGCCTTGACGTTTTGTTTGTCGAGTTGCTGTTGTGCCAAATTTTTCAAAATACGGCGCAAACGCACAATGCCCATGTCGTGCTGGTACAGATGCTCGCGCTGGTTGGCATCAGGCTCCATGTGCTCCATCGCCACGCGGTCTTGCTCCAATACATTCCAGTGGCGAGCTTCTAAACGATTCTTGTACAAGAAGCGCCAGGTGTCACGCTGCCAGCCCGACACTTTTCGGCAACGCCAGAAGAAGATACCCGCCGCGTCACGCGTGATAGGCACATAGCTGCCAATGATGGTGAAAGGACCACCGGGGCCACCGGTCTTGGGATAAGGAATTTCCAAGCGCATCAAATGAATGTCGGTTTCGATCCATTCGGTCCAGTCAAAGTTGACATTGCGCTGCCCCTTCTTTTCAAACGAAAAGCCCGTCTCGGTTTCACGAATTTGAAAATCAGCGGTCAACTCACCGTCAGCCATGGTGTGCGACTGCTTGTGCAAGTAAGCACCGTGCATCGGGTCGACCACGTTCTCCATCACGTAACGGTAGTCACAACCCCACTCTGTGTAACAAATGAAGGATGACCATTCGGGCGACGTCAACTCTTCGGGCAAGCGCAGAGGGGGTGGTGTTTCGAGTTGAGGATCTAGGGCATTAAAAAGAAAAATCGCGCCATGAGACTCTGCCGTGTGGAAAGTACGGGTTTGGCGTGAGCCTTCCAGTTTGCAACCCGGACTACCAGGCACACGCGTGACGGTACCGTCGCAACGCACCTCTACCCCGTGGTAGGGGCAAGCAATTCGGTCGCCCAAAATTACACCCAGTGACAGCGGCGCGCCACGGTGTGGGCAATGGTCTTCTAACGCGTGGACTTTGCCAGCTTGGTCACGCCACAGCACAATTTTGTAGCCCAAGCGTCGCAGCGAGACAGGGTTTTCTTTCACAAAACTAGAGGGGCACACGGGGTACCACAAGTCTTTCAAACCCGCGGCCAAGGTGGCTTCGATCGGGTCTTGTTGAAATTGGATGGTTGAGGTGGTCATGTAAAGCTCCTATCTCTATCAGTTACCCAAACGCGCCATTTCGCGTTCGAACGATGCGGCGGTCCAGGCTTGGCCATCGGGACCAGAGGGCCCTGCCGTGTTGAGGTAGTCCACCAACGCGGGCAGCTCATGGATACCTTGTCCAAAAGCACGCTCAATCGAGTCGCCTAGCAAGTTCTCATAGGCCGTCGGGGGTGCGCTTCGGTGTTGGTGGGTTTCATTCGACAGGGGAGGAAGTTGACGCATGGGTAATCTCCATTCAGTTTTTTGATTTGTCGGTCATGAAGCGCCCTGTGGGTGCTTCTGCATCTTTTTGTCGACGGGTATGGCCGTCGATGCCACCTTTGATCGCCCACTCCGCAAACATGGTGGGCCCCGGTGTGAATTCTCGCGGTTGCCAGTCGGCTGTCAGCTCATCTTCGTCGGTGTAGTACTCCACCAACGCACCGGCTGGGTTGTTGAAATACCAAAAAATCGCTGATGAAATCGGGTGCTTGCCTGGCCCCAGCTCGGTGTCCCAACCGCAACGCGACATGTGCAGGCCACCACCAAACACCTCATGCAAATCACGCACAGTGAACGCGACATGGTTCAAGCCTGCACGAGGCTGAGGCAGCTGCAACAAAAACAAATTGTGATGCCCGCCTTGCGGGGCGCATCGCAAAAAACAACCCCGCTCGGGATAGCGGTCAGACACCACAAAACCCAAATACTTTTCGTAAAACGCGCTGGTAGCGGCTAAATCTGTGACGAAGAACACCACATGCCCGACCTCAATAGGCTGGGCACGTTCATAGGCGGGACTAGGTTGGTTGATGCGGTTGTGTTGGCCCCATGTGTTGGTTTGCGCGCACACCACATCGACGGGGCGTTTTTGGCTCACTTGAACACGCAAGGCCAAGCCATTGGGATCGGTACAACCGATGCGCTGACCGGCATCGCTGAAATCTGGCAGCTGTTGTAACTGTGCGCGCAATTGGTCCAACTCACCCTGGCTGGCAACCCCCCACACCACTTCACGCAAAGTGGGGTCTGCCTCAATGCCTTTTGCCAGACCCGGCTTTTCTGAATGCGCCACAACCACACGGCAACCGTTCATGCATTCAAAGACCAACGCTTGATCGGCTTCGGCCACCAGCACCAAACCCCAGTCTAAAAAGAACTGACGACATTTGGCCAAATCGGTGGCGCCAAATGTGATTTCCTCAATGCCCAAGATCTGCATGCAAGCTGCCCTTTATGTCTTTTCTTTTTCAAAAGATTGTTTCACTAAAGAAACAACGTTTCCAATTTGAATCGCATGCGAATTATTACCAACTGGTTTTAGGCTGTCAAGCAATGCTTGCCTAGGCTAGTCAAGTTATTTCACGAACGTGTCTATCCGTGCGTTATCCGGTGGGCGGCGAATCACAGGCTTTTAATTTTGATCCGCCACTAGGGACAAGCATGAGCTCCCAAATTATTGAGCGCATTGACATAAATACGACGGGTAGCGCCCATAGCAGCTACTTGCTTGACATTTATCAAAATTTAAAAGGGCCCCCGATGGAAAAATTATCCTATGCCTCGTAGCCTCAAGAATCAGCCATCCAAATTAGCCAGCGCCGCCGCTAGGACTCTTTAAGCGAAGAAAGGGACTGGCTATGACAGCTGATCTGCAACAAATTAACGAAAAACATCACAACACGCTGACCACGACGCAGTTCAGCAGCAAGATCTCCAAAACCATTGCGTGCCTTTTCATCTTTATCTTTGTGACCATCTCCGTCGGGACGTGGTATGCGCTCTACCAAAACTGGACTGTTCGAGTAGAAATTGCGCATTCGCGTTTGGTGCGCAGCGCGAACATGGCGAACTTCTTAATTGAGTCGGCACTTGCGAGTGCAGCGAAATCGCTGGACAGCACACAGACGGCATTCTCTAAAGCGATTCAGTCAGATCAAATGAATCAAGCTCTCGCGAGCCAAATTCTGAAAACAAGTTATGCCAAATTCCAAGCGTTTAACAAAACAGATGTGTTTGGTCTGTTATTTTTCGTAGATAAAAATGGCAAGCTGTATGCCCAGAGCAGCGGGCATGCAAATACAGACCTTGATTTTTCTGATCGTTTGTATTTCTACCAACCTCGCGACAACCCCGATATCCATCAAACCGTTGGCCCGCTTGTTTTCGCGAGAACAACAGGCAAATGGGTGTTTCATCTGTCTGTTCCTGTTCGTGGAAAAAACGGAGAATTTGCTGGTGTCTTGGTTCAGCAAATTCTAGAAGCAGACATTGCCAACAAGCTGATGCACTATGCAGACCCGAGTCACTTTGAACGCTTGATGGCGCACATTGAAGATAGTGAGCCATCTTTTGTATTCCCCCCCCCAAACACCGCAGATGCACCGTCTAAAGAATTTTTGGCTGCGTTGGCTCACAATAATTCAAACATGACAAGCCCTGCGATAGGGAACGAAGACCAGCTGATGGACTCTGCCAAATCTCCCACTTACGAGCTTGTCACCTACGCCACGTTTCCCCTCTCAAGAGTCAGATATGAATTTCTAGCGGGCAATAAATATTTGATGTTGTATGCGTTTTTAGGCTTGTTATTTTCTACGGCGATCTTTTCTTACTTGCACGCAATGTCAAAAAAATTGACTGCGGCGCAAATATCATCGATGCACGATCCACTCACTCAGCTGCACAACAGACGGGCACTGGATGAGCTATTGCCTGCACTATTGCGTGAATCAAAACGATCACAAACGCCAATCAGCGTGCTATTCATCGACATTGATTACTTCCGATATTTCAACGAAAACTATGGCCACGAAAGTGGCGACGTTGCATTAAAAGCCGTCGCTGAAACAATCTCGTCCTGTATTCACAGGCCTCTCGATTTTGTTTGTCGATGGGGGGGCGAAGAGTTTGTGGTCGTCCTACCCAAGACGAATCGAAACGCAGCGCAAAAAATTGCTGGCGACATCCTGGCCGCCGTTCGAGAGATCCAACTTCAATGCACCAACGGTGATCACCCACAACTGACCGTCAGCATCGGTCATGTGACGTCGGTTTTGAACACGAACCTGTTCGAAGAAGATTTGGTCGACGAAGCTGACAAGGCTATGCTTCAAGCCAAGGCTCAGGGTCGAAATCGACATGTTGAGTACATGTTCAATGCTTAATTGACAGTCCCAAAATTCTCCGGGTATTTGGCTTTGGTCCGCGCTTGAGAAGCGTCAATCAAACCTTCGTTCACAAGAATAGAGAGGCTTTGATCCAAGGTCTGCATACCAGCAGAACTCCCTGTTTGGATGGCTGAATACATTTGCGCCACCTTGCCTTCGCGAATCAGGTTACGAATGCCAGAAGTTCCCACCATGATTTCATAAGCGGCAATGCGCCCTCTGCCGTCCTTGCGCTTGCAAAGTACCTGTGAAATCACCGCATTGAGTGACTCGGACAGCATGCTGCGAACCATCTCTTTCTCTTCGGCTGGAAAGACGTCAATGATGCGGTCAATGGTTTTGGCGGCACCCGAGGTGTGCAAAGTACCCAACACCAAATGGCCTGTTTCAGCAGCAGTCATGGCCAACCGAATGGTTTCCAAATCCCGCATCTCGCCCACCAAAATCACGTTGGGATCCTCCCGCATCGCTGCGCGCAAGGCATTGTCAAAACTCAAAGTATGCCCACCCACCTCCCGCTGGTTAACCAAGCATTGATTGGGCGTATGCACAAACTCAATCGGGTCTTCAATGGTCAAAATATGCTTAGACGCATTTTGATTGAGTAAGTCAATCATGGCTGCCAGCGTGGTGGACTTCCCTGAACCTGTTGGGCCTGTCACCAAAACCAAGCCACGCGGACTTCGCATAAATTCAGAAAAGATGGGCGGTGCGTTCAGCTCATCCAAATGGGGCATGCGACTGGGAATACCTCGAAACGCGACAGATACGCCACGCGACTGATGAAACGCATTGACCCGAAAGCGTGAAACCTGGGGAATCTCAAAGGAAAAATCGCACTCCATCGTTTTCTTGAAATGCTCTTGCTGAATTGGATTCATGAGACCCAACACGGCTTGGTAGATATCTTCATGGCTCAGCGCGACATCTGACAAACGCGTCAAATCACCATCAATTCGCAAGATAGGCGGCACGCCCGATGAGAGATGCAAATCAGAAGCGCGACGCTCAACACATTGACGTAGCATGTCTTGAATATTCATGTGTGCCGCTCTACAGAAGTTATTTGTTGAGCTGGCGGAGTCTGTCTTGCGCAAATTGCATCAATGAAGGGGGCAATCCCAAATCTATGGCACGTTGATACGCCTCAACTGCACTGCTTCTGTCTTTCTTTTCTTGCAATGAAATACCCAACCCGAGCAACCAGTTGGCGGTGTCCGGTGCTTTACGCAAAGCCGTCACGTAGTGCTGAATCGCTTCATCGTGTCGATTATTGCGTTGAAGCAAGGTGGCAAGGAATGCGTGAAATTCAGCATTGTCTGCAGCGACCGGCAAACCACTTTCCATCACTTTGATCGCGCCATCCAAGTCATTGCTGCTCAAACTCACATGCGCCAAGGCCATGAAGAAATCTAAGCGCTGTGGCACAAGGGTGAGTCCATCACGCAGCAAGGTCTGTGCATCGTCTGCTTGCCCTGCTTCGACCAAGGAACGAGCCAGCAACTGACGCGAGGCGTGATGCAGGGGATATTCAGACAAGGCCCGCTTGAGCACGCCTTGCGCGTCGGACATGCGGCCTTGTCGAATTTGCTCAATCGCATCACGGTATAAGTTTTCTGCACGCTGCTCGGCTGTGAGCACGCGTGTGAAAGAACCGCTTTTAGCAACCGTTTCAACCACAGGTTTGGGGACGGTCACAAACACAGGAGGAGGCACCACCTTGAGTGGCGCCTCTGTCTTGACCTCCGCTGCAGCACTGGCCAAACGCACCGTCGCACTTGACGCCACAGGTGTTGGCTCGTTCGCCACGATGACAGGTACGTTGGCGACGACCGCCGGTACAGTGACGACAGTCGGTCCTTGTACACGCTTGCCGTTGAACACCAACACAGTCGCGACGACCAACGCAGCCACAAGCCCGCCCCCCATCAACACCGTGCGCAACGGAAACTCGGACTTCATCACACCTTGTAAGTCATGATTCGCGGCTGGCATGGACGACGACGCATGGCGTTTGTCAATATCCTTGAGCATTTGGTTGATGAGACTCATCGGAAATATCCTTTATCAATCAGCAACAAACACACGCTGCCAAACAACATTACTAACAAAAAAAGAAGGCGGAATTTTGAATCGAATTCACTCAGAGACGCTGTGTCGTTGACCGCCGCATTCACATCCCAAAATGTCACATTTTTACGTCCACGCCCATAGGCACTCAACAATGACTTGTGCGCCACGATGTTGACCAAGCGAGGCACGCAATGGGTACGCAACTTGAGCAACCACAACGCAGGCCGTGTGAACATGCGGGTTCCCTGATGACCTGCAATCGACAGCCGATGCTGGATGTAATAGTCGATCTCATCACGACCCATAGGCGCTAAGCAGTATTCAAATGCGATTCGCTGTTTGAGCTGGCGAATAGAGGGGTGATTGAGCTTGTCCTCTAGCTCAGGCTGCCCAAAAATAATGACTTGCAACAGCTTTCGCTTCTCTGTTTCAAGGTTACTCAACAAACGCAACGCTTCTAGCGTCTCAATCGGCATGGCTTGCGCCTCATCCAAACAAACCACGACGCGCTTGCCCGCATTGTTCAGGCTCAATAAACGCTCTTTGATCGCGCGCAGCACTTGGTGTTTGGCAATGGTTTCGGTATCGAACTCGACATCAAGTTCCGCCGCCAGCTCCATGAACAAAGAATCTGGATCGAGATACGGGTTGGGAATGTAAGCCACCTTAAAGTCGGATGACAAACTCGCCATCAACTTGCGACACAACATGGACTTGCCTGTTCCCACTTCGCCCGTGATTTTGATAAAACCCTCACCCGTTCTCGCGGCAATCAACAAGGTGTTTAACGCCTCCTGAGAAACCCCTGATGAAAAAAAGAATTCTGTGTCAGGTGTGATGCTGAATGGAAACTCTTTCAGTCCAAAGTGCTCAAGGTACATCAGGATTTTTCTTTCGGATTAACGTGGTGCGCTCATCGCGCCGATGCGATCACCAGTGGCACTGATGTCATCAGACCAAGCACTGTCATCTTTCACCACTGTGGATTTCAACAAAATGACCAACTCACGTTTGACCGATGTTTGTGCACCCCAGTTAAAGAAAGCACCAACGCCAGGAATATCACGCGCCCCCGGTACACCACTGCGCACATCAGAAGTTTTCTCGGTCATCAGGCCACCAATGACAATCACTTGGCCATCGCGAGCTTTGACAACGCTGTCTGTTTCATTGATGGTATTTACAGCAAATGGCACCATTTCGGCAGATGCATCTAGCAATGCGAGTTTGGCTTTTTCAACCACGTTATTCACCATCGAATGCACATGCAAAGTGATGTTGTCTTCAGAATCAATTTGTGGCGTCACATCTAAAGAGATGCCAGAAAAGAACGGCTGGTATGAAAGCGTAGGCGGCACATTAACCGGCGCACCAACAGTGGGCACAGTGGTGCTCCCGCCCGTGATACTGGTCACAAAAGGCTCTTCACTACCAACCTTGATCACGGCTTTTTGATTATTCAAAGTGGCAATACGTGGGCTAGACAGCACATGCACTCGGCCCTGAGATTCCAAAAAGTTAATTAAGGCAGAAAAATTACGCGTTTGCACTGCAATGCCTGATGCACTCGAAAGCGCATTGGCAGGCGCTTGATTTTTACCTAGCAAAGTTTGCAAACTGCTCGCTGTCACTGCACCACCAAATTGCCCAGCTTGGTTCGTCCCTATCCCGCTGGCATTGGCACCTACTGAGAAACGATGTAAGCCATCCGGAAATGAACCCCAGTTGATACCCTGTTGAGAATCTTTGTTTAACTCGACATCAATGATCTTGGACTCGATGATGACTTGACGAGAAATACTCAGCTGCATTGACTTCAATAATTTCTCGACGGTACGTAACTCGGAGGGCATGCCACGGGCCAAAATCGTGCCACTCATCTGATTGATAGACAGGGCTCGCCCTTGCACACACCCGTCCGACCCGCGCAGGCGCTCACCCAAAGGGGCATCGCTTGGATGTGTCACATCCGCACGCGAAGCATTGCCTTGGCTGGATGCGATGGCTCTCGAAGTCGCCACAGTCGCGGAAGCTTTTGGAATATTGCAACCTAAAACGGTGCGCAGGGCATCTTCCGCCTCGCCCCAAATGTCAGACTTGACGGTGGTGCTCAACCCTGTGGCCTGAACCGAAGCGTAGCTGGAAGTCGTGGATGTTGCACCCGTTGACGACGACGAGCTAGAGGAGTGGCCCACAGAGGCACCCCCAATGACCTGCAAATCGCTCACACCACGACGTTGACCCAAGATGTAATTCACATAATAGAGTTGGGTTTGCAATTGAGCGGGTTGCACCAAAATTCGCTGCTTATCTAACGTGTAGTCGTAGCCATACACATCCCGCAGCGCATCGAGCGCTTGAAACAGCGTGATGTTTTTTAAGTTCAAAGACACCCGTGTTTCCAAAACGTCAACACCGGCAGCGGCAGACTGCGCACTCACGGGCTTGAGCATGATGCTGTACTCAGTACCTGCCACCAGACCCGATAACACTTGGGCGATCGGCGCATCGTTCACGACCAAGTCAAAGTGCTGCTCCTTGGCACGCGATGGCGCCTGACGGACCAAACTGTTGAGCGATGGCAGTAGCAACTCGTTCAACACAGCAGGAGGCATCACAGAATGAGGCACACCCGACTTATTGGAAGCGGCTTGCGCCAACTCACGCGTGACACGATCTTGCGTTGAAAGATCGGGGGTTGGATACATCGATGAGCACGCGGTTGTCAACGCCAAAGGAGCGATGAGGGCAAGAGTATTCCATTTCATGGACGGTTCCTTGAGGTTTTATTGTCGACTGAATCGTTGCTGCTGATTTGCTGACTCGGTCTACGAATCGTTTTAACAACAGATGGGTTGATGCTAATTTCTTGTGTCACAGATGCATTGCGCATCACCACGCTTTGGTGGCCAATGCTGACCAACTGCCATTGGTTCACAGACTCACCAGGCTTGACGAGCAAACCATCAATCATGGCGAAAGCGCGTTGTCGACCAATGATTAACATTTGAATTTTTTCGCCCGCAGGATTCGCTGCATCCGAGGTTGGTAGCTGCGCGGCAAACGATGTGGCACTCGGGGGACGCATGGGGTCATGCAAGCTGCTTTGAGCCCAACCCGAACTCACCCCGCAAGTCAGCCATGCCGTCAAAAATATGGATCGTAAAGCGTAGTTCATAGGTCAAGAAATTTTCAAAATTGGCTGATCACTCAGAATGAAAATCGTCAAACGCAGCGAAGTCTCTGGGTACTTCACGGTACGCAATGTCACATCAGACCAAAAAACATTTTGAGAACTGTTTTCTAGATTTTTTAGATAAGACAACAAATCGAGGTAGTTGCCATGGAGCTCTACCTCAACCCCATGCTTGTAGATATTTTTAGCAGGTCCACCCTTAGGTTTGGTGCCCTCTGCCTTAGCTTGTGGCGCAGCCATCAAAGTTTTGACTGGTAAGGTCTTCAAAGAATCTAAAGCAACATGTGGATAGTCTTTGAGCACGCGGCGCACCAAGTCTCCCACTTGGGGGGTGGGACCTTGCATGCTGTCGATCACGGCAGTCAACATAGCGGACTGTTTTTTTAATTGGCTATTTTCATCTTGTTCTTTTCTCAAGGCCCCATCGCTGTGCGCTGCTACCAAAATCTCAGAACGCAATGTCACCAAGCGCGACTCGGCTGTCGCACGCGATGTCATCAATTCAATATGACGCAGTCTTTGCGGCCCGAACACCAAACTCTCAAATACAAAATAGATAGCGACACCTAGCACCAGCACAACCAACAACTGCTCTCGCATCGACAAAACGTAAAATCTGTCTCGAATTCGACTGAATGAAAAAAGTAAATTCATAATCGCCTTCAATGAAGTCTAAATTTGATGGCACTGCTCTTGGGCGAAGTTGCCGTTGCAGACACATCTTCCGTTGACATTTCAAGTGAAGAAAACTCAATGTTCATCGTTTGAAATGACCGATTCAACTGCTCGGCATACTGCATCACCGCAGCGGTCGAATTGGCATAACCCAAAACATTCAAGTGTTGCCCCGCACTGGTAATGTCAACACCTTGAAGCCAGACACCTGGCTGCGGTGTGCTTGCCAACACTTGAATCACACGCGAGTGCCCCGCCAAACTACCCAACTCGCCTTTCTGTACAAGTTGCATGAGCACAAGGTGCTCTTCCATTCTGCGTCGCAAACCTGCAGACTCTTTGGCTAAAGCCTGTGCATCCTCTAGACCTGCTTCACGCCGCTTAGCCTCTAACTCTGCTTTAAGTGTCAGCA
This sequence comes from Comamonadaceae bacterium, assembly GCA_947377705.1. The sequence goes on along the minus strand of CANCGU010000003.1, from coordinate 20,321 downwards.
TCGTTTGCTGCACATCGTCGTTCGCAAGCGAAAGTTTTTGTAAACCAACTTCTGTTACCAATGCCCAAAGCACGAACAAGCCCAACAATCCCGTTAAACCTCGTGTAGCGAACCAAGCCATGCTTTGGCGCGCGCGGTGCCTAGTCAAAAGGTTGATGTGTTGTGTCATGAATTACTCCTTCAATCGCAGGGCAGCGCCCAAGGCGTTGAAATACAGCGCTTGCACTTCAGGCTTGTGCAGATCAGAACCTTCTGGCCATTCAAAGAGCGCATTCAAATCAAGCGTGTGGATCTCGGTCAGCAAACGTGCTTGCAACTTTTCCTGTAAACCAATGTCACTTTGCGTAGGAGCGACAAAGATGCCGTCAAATGGCATTGATGCTGCGTTGCGATGTACAAAATCAATAGAACGCTGAATTTCCAGTGCCACACGGTCAAACTTTTGCGCCTCGGTGGCTTCTGTGGCTGTGTGATCAGCGTCAAACAAAGATTCGCGAATGTAGCGCTCCAAGAACAACTCACCCTTGTAGGTCACGGTCAGCTGCACGCCATCGGGCTCCGCATAAATTAAACATACCGCTGCATCTTGTGCTTTGATGGCCGCCGAAATATTACGCTGACCCGTCTCGCGAATCTCCAGCACAGTCACCGGTGTATGTGCACGTCCAAATAAGTCTGCACGTTGATCCATCAGCTCACGTCGCGCCGCAACCACATAGAGCTGCGCTGTGCGGTTCACATTGACCGTAGGCGTTACAGGAATTTCCATCCAAGACAAATTGGCCTCTGCCGCGGGATAGTCCAGCAGCGGCGTTAACGACCAACGTAAGCTGCCTTCCATCTCTTCAGGCTTAACAGCAGCCTTATCTACCAAAAACATTTGGTATTCCTTGCGGTCCAACACATGAATCAATGGAAAGCCGTGACCATGCATCAATTTGTCCATCTGAACCAAATTACCTTGATCCAAACTCACACCCGGCAGGGCTGCATGCTTGGTGACCACCGCGCGCTCACCAAATGAGCGCGGCGATTTCACACTCACGCCAAACATGCCACCGTGACAGTGAATGGCTGTCCAGCCATCAGGGCCACTTGGCCAAAGCCATTTGAATGTCATCTGTTGAAACCCATCCGTAAATTTTCCGACGATGGCTGAAGTCTAGAGTGCATCACACCAGCCGTGTGGTCTTAGACGATGAGATTTAAACAAATACGAAGCTCTCTTGACAATTATCAAGTTTGACTAATTTGGCACTTTCATTCATCAGAAGTTCCACAAATAATTCGATGTGTCTTTTAAAACCGGAGTGAACTTTATGAAAAATTTGACGAAAAAAATGAACCACGCAAAACAAGCAGGTTTCACCTTGATTGAATTAATCATCGTGATTGTGATCATTGGCATCTTGGCTGCAGTCGCAATTCCTCAGTTCATGGGTTTGACAGGAAAAGCAGACCAAGCTGCAGTCGATGCCATGGCTGCGAACGTCACCAGCGGTGCCGCCGCCGCCTATGCAACGAGCCAAACCCCTGTGGTATGTTCACTTGCTGGATTAGATCCATTGGTCACACCAACATTGACTGCCAACGGCTACACAGCAGCGCTTTCTGGTACTGAATGCAAGATCACGCACAGCGGAAAAAGCGCGACAGTGGTTCTTCCTAACTAACGTCTGTTAACCCTGCAGATGAAACCCACCCAGCGCCTCGGTTCTCAAAAACTGCCACGCGCTGCGGCGGGCTTCACGCTGCTAGAGATGGTGGTTGTGTTGGTGTTGATTGGGATACTGGGTGTTGTTTCAGCCCCTCGCCTTATCAGCCTCTCAGCCGCCACGCTCGAGTCTCAAACCAAAGCATTCGCCTCAGATCTACGCCGGGTTCAACTGTTAGCCAGCGTCAAAGGTATCAGTCTGTGCGTGCAAGCCAGCGGCACGCATTACAGCGTTGTTCAATGTGCTCAGCCCGCAGCTCCTTTCATCGACCCAGCCACAGGACTTGCCTTTGCGGGTGATTTCAAAAATGGTATTTCGCTGATCAATGCGGCAATCGTGCCGCCTCTTGCATTCAACAGTGCGGGGCAGCCCAACCATGCCACACGCTATGTCGTCTCAGCGCCGATGAGTGCATCTGCTTTTCGCGTCGATATTTCAGCCTTAACAGGCTATGTGAACATTACCCCGGGAGGGCTATGAGGTTCAAATCGTTGCCCACCGCAGAGCGTGGTTTCACACTGATTGAGCTCGTGGTCATCATTGTGTTGCTGAGCATCACATCAGCCGCCATCATCCACCTCAATGGCGGTCTCTTCAAAAGCGACAACAGCATTCGTGATCTACAAAGCGACACGCAGCTCTTGCAAGCGTGCGCCGAGCATGTGATATCAACGCGTCGCCTCTCCGGTTTCAATGGGACACCGGATTTTGATGCGAGTTGCGAGGCCTTACCTGTCGCCACCAAGTCTGACAACAACAACTTTGAAATTACCACCACGTCGACTTATACAGGCAACAGTTGCCCAATCAACGCGACCTGCCAACTGGTAGAAATCAAGGTTAACAGCACGATGGGGACCATTGGCCCAATGACGCTTCAACTGATGAAGTATTGACATGCACACCCCTCCTCGTCCCCACAGCCAAAGCGGTGTCACCTTGCTGGAAATGGTGTTGGTCATTGTCTTGCTGGGAATTCTGTCCGTCGTTAGCTTGAACATGATCTCTGACAGTTACTCCACCACCCGCATCATCAACAACGGGAATGCCAACACAAGCACAGCAAGGTATGCCGTGGAGCGCCTCAGTCGCGAAATTAGACAAGTCGCATTTGATACCAATACAAAACTGATCTTGATCTCTGCCGCTGATCTGACACAGATGAGTTTTACAAAATCCGAGTTGGACGTTGATAAGTTAGTCACAGTTCGCTTGAGCGGTCAGTCTTTGATGCTGAGCAGTCCAACGCCAAGTTCAGAGTCTGTGTTAGCGGAACATGTGACTGATTTTTCATTACAGTACTTTGATGCCAGCATGAGCACACCGCTCAGCATGAGTCAAATACGGTTTGTACAAATTAATTTAAAAATCGCGGCACCCGATGCCATACCGGTCGAACTTCATTCGCTGGTCGCACTCAGGAACGGATGATGCACCCATTCAAAAACAAACACCTCGGGCATCGTCAAGGCGGATTCGTATCTATCGCGGCTGTTTTTTTCGTCATCCTCACCGTGTTTTTCGTCCTCACGCAAACACTTGGCATGCTGGGCAATAAAAGCATCGACTCGGTGCAATACCTCAACGGCATGAAAGCACTGTACATCGCAGAGAGCGGCGTAGAACGTGCGATCGGCACGATTTCAAGCACCATCGTCGGCGATGAAAGTCAACTAGATGCTGCCTGCGCTGCCGCAAGAAAAAACAACGATGGCAGCAGCAATACCGTGCCATTTGCAGGTGGAAGTTTTCAATACGAAAGCAACATCACGCCGACGCCCCCCGTGGGCACCTGCGGTATTCGCGTGATTGGAAAATTTAACCAAGCGCAGCGCACAGTTCAATCCCTGGTCAGTGTCTCGTCGGAAATTGGCACAGCAGGCTATGGTCGCAACATCGCCATGCGACTAGAAAATAACGCCAATGTGCCGGGCGTTGCCGTGTTTAACTTAGCTTGGCGTCGCCATGGCAGTACGGGGCACACCACATTGGGTGGGCAAGCGGATGCCGCGGCCTGCTCGCTGCCCTCATGCGGCATGCAATGGAACATTGAATCCAGCAGCGGTATCCCCAGCATAGGAACACTGGGTACAGCGGTTGGCATTGGCGCCACGACTGGCGTCGATGTGGTTCAGACACTCAGCGATGACAGGAACTATGCAGAGGTTGGCATGGTCATGCCAGGGCTGCTGGGACAGCCTGTCATCAAGGGCCATTTCGCCGACAAAAAGCGAACGGCCAATACCTCGAACCAAACTGTCACCACAGGCGACACGTCCAGCGGTGAAGCTAATAATTGGTGCAACGCGTCTGACACTTTGGTGTTCGGTGTTTCAGGTCGAGGGAGTGACAACGTCACTGGCGCTTTCTCCTCTGTGGTGTTTAACACCGCGGGCAGTCCAGCACAGCCTGTTGCGTTGAAATGGATCGCACACTTCCCCAACACTGACGGCACAACACCGGGTGTATTTGGCGATGTGTTCTCTGAAATTTGGTACACCTACAACCCCTATGTGCTGCTCACAGGCGCAACGTCTGTGGGCAACACCATCACCGTACCCTCCGCCATCACGCTCAAAGCTGGCACGATTTTGAAGGTCTACAGTGGAACCGGAAGCTTGGTGGGCAACACCCAAGTCGCCGCTGACATCACCAACAAAACCCAATTTCAAGTCACCGCAGTGCCGACGGTTGCGCTCAACAATGCCACCGTCTGTGGTGGTATTTGTGCGCTGTTCAATAACCCGGCATCTGTGAGCTCATCCACGACGTTTGCACTGACACGCGCCACCAATGCGGCACAGCAATGGGCAGGGGGATTTATTTGCCTAAGTGGCGTCGACCCCACAAAGGTTCACCGCATCGCGCGATCGAGCGCCAAGATAAGCCAGTGGAACGAAATCGTTTTTGACTGATGGTCGAATTAATATAGAAAGCACTCCAATGCAAGCAACTAAAAATCAAATGCTGGGCGAAGAACTGGTCGCCAAAGGTTATCTGTCGGCTAAAAAATTGGCTGAAGCACTCGCTGAGCAAGAGCGCACAGGTCGTAAGTTGGGGCAGATTCTGCTGGACAACAACTATGTGAGCGAAGAGCAAATTGCACGCGTGTTGGCCTCCCAGCAAGGACTGCCCTATATTGACCTCAAAAACTACACCGTCAATCTGGACACAGTGACCAAACTAGATGAAATGCAGTCGCGCAAATACCGGGCTGTGGTGTTAGAGGATCGAAAAACAACTTACTTGGTTGCGGTTTCTGACCCATACAACCTATCTGCACAAGATGCACTGTCCGCGAGTTTGCATCGCCCCCTTGAAATTGCCGTCATCACCAACGACCAACTCAACACGTTGATTGAACAGGCCTACAGCAAAGACGAACAACTCACCGCCTTTGCGCGTGCCGTGGAGTCTGATGTCGACAACGAAAGCAACATCGTCAACCTCAGCCAGATCACGGCCACGGTGGATGATGCCGATGCCCCCGTTGTGAAACTGCTGCAAACTATTTTTCGAGATGCCACACAGCTACGCGCCTCAGACATTCACATTGAGCCACAAGACAAACAACTGGTGGTGCGCTACCGAATTGATGGTGTGTTGCACACCCAAGTCGAGGCAGACTTAAAGGTCGCGCCCCCGCTGGTGGTCAAACTAAAGTTGATGGCAGGATTGGACATTGCAGAGAAACGCTTGCCACAAGATGGCCGTATCTCCATCCGCACAGAAGCCAAGCAGCTTGACATTCGTATGTCAACCATGCCCACACAGTATGGCGAATCTGTGGTGCTGCGAATTTTGGTGCAAAGCCAAGGCATGAAAGACCTCAAAGCCTTGGGCATGCCAGAGGAACTGTTTCAAAAGTTCATCAAAGCCATTGCATCCCCAAGTGGCATCGTGCTCTCCACAGGGCCCACGGGTAGCGGAAAAACCACCACGCTCTATGGCGCACTGTCTCGCCTCAACAGCACAGAAGTAAAAATTCTCACCTGTGAAGACCCGGTGGAGTACCGCATTGGTGGCATCAACCAAGTGCAGGTAAACGAAAAAATTGGCCTCACATTCCCGAAAGTGTTGCGTTCCTTTTTGCGGCAAGACCCCGACATCTTGTTGGTGGGTGAAATTCGTGACAACGAAACAGCTGAAATTGCCACGCGCGCAGCGATGACGGGTCACTTGGTACTTTCAACCCTGCACACCAACGATGCGGTCAGCACACCCTCGCGGTTGATGGACATGGGTGTCCCTGGCTTCATGATCGCGACCACATTGCGAGCCGTCCTTTCACAACGTTTGCTGCGTTTGGTGTGCAATGAATGCGCACAACCGCATGAGCTCACTGCAGACGAAGCGGAATGGGTCAAACGCCATTACGGCGAAGTACCCAGCAACGCCACACTGAAAAGTGGCAAAGGATGCTCGGCATGCAATGGCTCGGGTTACCACGGGCGTATCGGCATTTTTGAATTGTTGGAAATGACCCCTGAATTGGCCTTGGCCTTGCACAAAGAAGATCCCATCGAATTTGAAGCTGTCGCGCGTCAGCAAATCGGAAGAAACAGCATCATGCACCACGGGTTTGATCTGATCTTCCAAGGGCGAACCACGGTAGCGGAAGTTACCAAAAACGCATTGATGTCTGAATAACGCGTGCGCGCGAGAAAGCCAAGGTCATCTCATGGAAATCTATGAATACAAAGGACGCAACAAGCGCGGAGACGTGATGCAAGGCACCGTTGAAGCGCCGAATGCCGAAGGCGTCGTGAATTGGATGACCTCCACTGGCATCTCCCCGATTCATGTACAACTGAAAGAAGATCCCCTCAAAGATCAACCCGGATGGATTCGTGCTTTGCAAGGGGCCAAAAAACTCACCGACACCGATCTGCTCTTGCTGACCCGACAAATGGGCACCCTCATGAAAGCCGGTGTCCCCATGATTCAGGCGGTGAATGGCTTGAAAACGAGCAGTCGAAACCCGTCGATGACCAAGCTACTGCGTTCGTTGCATGCGTCCTTAGACAAAGGCTCTGAACTCAGCGCAGCCATGTCTAGACACCCTGATTTCTTTGACGATTACTACATCAACATGATTCGCGTCGGTGAAAGCTCTGGCAAGTTGGATGAAATCTTTCATCGACTTTTCACACAGCTTGATTTCGATCGCCGCATGCGACAAAAAATCAAGGGTGTTCTGCGCTACCCCTCGTTTGTATTTAGCGCTGTCATCGCAGCCATGTTCATCATGACCATGTATGTGATTCCCTCGTTCAGCAATGTCTACAGTGGCATGAACATGGACTTGCCTGGCATGACCGTGATCTTGATTGCGGTATCAAGCTTTGCTTCCAAAAACTGGTTGCTCATACTCATCCTCATGGCCGTCATAGTGATGGCGATTCGTTATTACTTATCAACCCCAGAAGGTCGTTACAACTGGGACAAATACAAGCTACACATTCCCGTGATTGGCCCTGTGTTGACCAAAGCCACCACAGCAAGGTTTTTTCGTAGCTTTGAAACCGCAGTGAAAAGCGGCGTTCCTATCGTGACCGCATTTACCTTGGTGTCGCGTGTGGTTGACAACTCGTTTTACCGCGAACGAATTTTGCTGATGCGTGAGGGGGTCTCGCACGGCGACAGTTTGCTGCGTTGCTTTTTATCTGCAGGCCTGTTCACCCCCATGGAACTACAGATGATCTCTGTGGGTGAAGAAACGGGTGACATTGAAGGCATGGTGCAGCAACTCGCCACGCTTTACCAAGAAGAAGTTGAATACGAAGCAAGTCAACTCAGTGAAACGTTAGAACCCGTCTTGTTACTTTTCATGGCAGGTTTGGTGCTGGTGCTGCTACTTGGCATCTTCATGCCCATGTGGAACATGACCCAATTGATTCGATAAATATCAGCGAGATATCCCTACAGTGGGAGCTTAGCGTCGTTGCGCGGCCAAGCGCCAAAACATATCGAGCTGTTCAACTGCGTGTTGCTGTGCTTGCATGACATGCGTATTCAAAGCTTCGTAGTGCTGGAAAACGCATGCGCAAACTGACGCATCCAAGTCGTGTGCGTTTGCCTCTTTCTTCAAAACATCCAGCGCCTGCGCCTTCGTCATTTGCACACGGTAGGGGCGGTCTTCTGTCAACGCAGTGAACACATCGGCAACAGCCATTATTTTTTGTGACAAATTCAGCGCGTCCGATTTCAAGCCGATTGGATACCCTTCGCCCTGACCTCGCTCATGGTGCGCAGATGCAATCTGCGTGATCGAAGCCAAGCCATGTACTTTGGACAGAATTTTGTAAGTCATATAAACATGTGACTTCATCAATGCACGCTCATCGGGTGAAAGCGGCCCTGCCTTCTCAAGAAGCTCGACAGGAATCGATAACTTGCCAATGTCGTGCAGAAATCCTGCAATTTTTATTTCTTGAATTTCGTCTGGCGACAGCATCATTTTTTCAGCCAAAAATTTAGCCGCGGATGCCACACCAGACGAATGGCGTGCGGTAAAACGACTTCGCGAATCTACAACCAGAGATAAAAACTCAGAGAACTCCTCTAAAACATCCAAGCTCACCGACATTTCGACATCGGGAATTAAATCGACAAGTAACGCGTCGAGGTTATTTTCTGCCAATTCAAACCAGAAAAAATCATGTGCTGAAACAGACAAAAATGCGTCCACATACTCGGGCTTGAATGTATGACCCGATTGATTGGCAATGCCTTGTCTAATATTTTCTGCGCGAGCAAGCACATTGTCGCCATGACAATGCACCTCGATACGGTCACTCAGATGAATCAAATGACTCATCTCTGGCACCGCATGACCTTGATACAGCTGTCCCGCACCGTGATTCCATAAAACATGGTGATAGGCAATGATGGGCGCTGTATCTTTTAGGAGTGCTGATTTCTCTACAAGTGCCGCACCCATAAAAGCATGTAGGTGGGCATCCACCTCCTCAAAATCCATCAAATCTAATCGCGTCTTTAAACCAATCGCACCAATGTCATGCAACAACGCTGCACAAAATAATTGCCGCATGTCTTTTGGCGCAAACCCCAGTTTTAGGCCCAAGCGGCAAGCAATCAAGCAGGTGCGTGCTTGATGCGCCTGAAGCGCAGGATGCATGGTGTCCAGCGCCCGCGATATCGCCGTTAGCAGTTCGGAGAGAGAGATAAGCTTCATTTTTTAACTTTATTAATTCACGGTGAATTGATACTTATCAACGTCACGGCCTGTGCCTTGTTTTAAAAAGGAGATGTTCACAACACAACCACACCATGAAACGCACATCCATGGATCCCTCCATCAAGTCGCTCGGCTACGTGCCCAGCACTTTGTTGATTCCATTGGCAGCACGCGCCCAGGGTGCCCGATGGTTGCCTCAGCTTGATCCGCATGATTTATATGCTACACCCGTGCTAGAGGCGCTGCAAACCAATGTGGAAAGGTACTTGAGCGACTGGGCCACCGTGCTCAATGTGCTGTGGCGAACAGAAGTCATCAAGGCAGTAGGCTTGCATTTCTTCGCGCGCCACCCAAAAAGCTCAGGCGTGAATTTGGGGTCGGGGCTCTCCAGCTATTTTCAGTGGTTCGACAATGGGAGCAATCACTGGATTGATGCAGATTTGGCTGAAGTCATTCGCCTACGCCATTGCTGTTTTCAGTTCCTTCAACCGCATTGTCAAAACAAAACCATCAACATCACGCAACCTGGATGGTGGAAACACTTGAAGCTCCCCACAGGTCCACGCGCACGACCTGTTTTTTTAATTTGCGAAGGCGTATTGATGTACCTCACCCCTCAGCAAGTACAAGCGGTACTTGCTGAGGTGGGGGAACATGCGCCACCGGGCTCTGAAATCATTTTCGACTTCATGTCCCCCATTGGGATTGGGCAGGCTGCGTTTCATCCGAGCGTGGGCCCTACAGGTGCTGAATTTACATGGGGCAGCCACAATGCAACGCAAATTGCCTCGGCACACCCCAGACTCAAAGTTTTGTCACAGCGCAGCGTCTCGGAGGCATACGGCTTGGTTTGCTGTGTGGCTGAGTTGCTGCTCACCCCTTTCTCAGGTGGCCCCATGTACGGATTGGTCCATCTCGGGTTACCTCATTAACTAAGGATAATTTTGAAACATACAACCCCATCACCCACCCCGTCGCTCGACGACTTGGTTCATGCCCAACTCTCCAAATTGGCCATGGGGTTATCGCCCATTTCATTGGCCTTGGCCTATGCAGACTGGGCGATGCACCTGAGCGCTTCGCCGGCCAAGCAAATTGCGTTGATGCAGCTGGCAGCCAAGCTTTGCCAAGACACCGTCTCTCAACAAGTCAACACCAACCCCGACAACACGCCATACGCGAAAGACGTCCGGTTCGACAACAAAGCATGGTCGAACTGGCCCTACAAATTACTCAAAGACAACTACCAAGCCAACGAAGCGTGGTGGAAAGAATCCCTCCATGTGACAGGCATGTCCAAACACCATGAGCATCTGATGCGGTTTTTTACGCGCCAGTGGCTAGATGCGGTCTCCCCGTCCAACTGGGCCGCCACAAATCCCGAAGTCTTGGACAACATCACCGCAACAGGTGGCCAAAGCTTGCTCAAAGGCATGCAGCAATATGCGGATGATTTGAAAAAAATATCGGCACAGCACTTCAAGATCGATTCGCCCGAAGCGATCACGTCGTCTTATGAAGTGGGGAAAGATGTCGCCATCACACCTGGCAAGGTGGTTTACAAAAACAATTTGATTGAACTGATTCAATACACCCCCACCACCAGCAAAGTGCATCCAGAGCCACTGCTCATCGTGCCCTCTTGCATCATGAAGTACTACATCTTGGATTTGTCCCCTCACAACTCCATGGTGAAGTATTTGGTCAGCGAAGGGTTTACCGTCTTCATGGTGTCTTGGCGCAACCCTGACAGCAAAGACCGCGATCTAGGCATGCATGATTACATCCAGATGGGTTTATTTGATGCCATCAAGGCGGTTCAATCTCTGTCGACAACCCATCGTTTGCATGCGATGGGTTATTGCTTGGGTGGCACATTCTTGTCAATTGCCGCTTCGGTTTTAGGGAGAGAAAACAAAAAATCGCCTTTGGCTAGCGTCACCTTGCTGGCGGCACAAACTGATTTTTCTGAGCCTGGCGAACTGGGCGTTTTCATCGATGACGACCAGTTGCTGACGCTGCGTGAAGAGATGGCCAAAACCGGCTACCTGTCAGGCAAACAAATGGCGGGTTCATTCCAATTTTTGAATTCGCGTGATTTGATTTGGTCTCGCAACACGCAACGCTATTTATTGGGCCGCGAAGAGATTGGCAATGACATGGTGAGCTGGAACAAAGACACCACCCGCCTCCCCGCGCGGATGCACACAGAGTACTTAGACTCGCTATTTCTGAACAACTCACTCAGCGAAGGTCATTACCGCGTCGATGGCAAAGCCGTGGACTTGATGGACATTCAACAACCCTTGATGGTGGTGGGGACCACACGCGACCATATTTCGCCATGGAAATCAGTCTACAAAATTCACGCATCTACCGATACCGAAACTACGTTTATTCTGGCCGCTGGGGGGCATAACGCCGGCATTATTTCGGAGCCTGGTCATCCGCATCGAAGCTATCAAATCAACAGCATGCCAAAAGGCCATGGCTGGGTGGATTCAGATGAATGGCAAACCAAGACGCCCATTCATGAGGGTTCGTGGTGGCCTGCTTGGTGCACTTGGCTCAAACAGAAAAGCAGCACGCCCATGAAAGCCAAGGGAATTGCCAATGCCGCCTCGCTGCAAAATGCACCTGGTTCTTATGTTCAGGTTCGCTACAACGATTGAAATCACACCGATCAATTTTGGGGGCTGACCAATTGCTTCAGCGCTTCCATATTCAAGATACGGATTTGACGTTGTTTGACCTCGACGATCTCGTCATCGACGAATTTTGAAAAAGTTCGGCTAACTGTTTCGATTTTCATACCGAGATAGCTACCGATTTCCTCACGCGTCATACGCAGAACCAACTCCGAGGGCGAGAAGCCTCGGGTGTGCAAACGCTGCCCTAAATTGAGCAAGAAAGTGGCCAGACGTTCTTCCGCACGCATGCTACCCAGCAACAGCATCACACCATGGTCTTGCATAATTTCACGGCTCATGATTTTGTGCACATGGCGCTGCAAACCTGTGATCTCGCGAGACAGCGCTTCGATGTGATCAAAGTTCATCACGCAAACTTCGGCATCCTCTAAAGCAATCGCGTCACAGGTATGACGATCATTGACAATGCCATCCAGCCCCATGATTTCACCCGCCATTTGGAACCCGGTCACCTGCTCTCGGCCGTCGGGTGACGCAAAACTTGTCTTGAAAAATCCAATACGTATGGCATACAGCGCTTTGAACTTTTCGCCATTCTGAAATAAATTGTCGCCCCTCATCACTTTGCGTCGTGATGAAACCACCTCTTCGATTCGATCCATATCTGCCGGACTCAAATCGACTGGCATGCACAACTCTCGCAGATTGCAGTTAGAGCAAGCGACCTTGATCTTGCTTGCTTGAGTTCGTGCGTCCATATTCAATTCACCAACTTTATCAATTCAGATTTAATTGTTCCTAAGAACCCCTTCATCAACTAGACCACAAATAGACAAGGCTTTAATAACCATTTAATTTTAAATAATATTAAGTATTCAATTTGTTTAATTCAAATGCTATTAAAGAACTCACACTGACAGAGTTTGTCGCGTGCAAGACACAGTCGGTGCTCCACATATGAAACACGCCAGCCTTTGCAATCACCTCTAACGCATCGTCGGCGAACAACGCGTGCGTCACCGCCACATCCACAGAAGCGGCTCCCAGTGCCAATAAAAGCTGCGCCGCGCGAGCCAACGTTCGACCACTGCTGGCCATGTCGTCCAACACCACGACAGCACGCCCCTTGACATCCAGAGCTGGCAATTGAATGTCCACCGACCGGTCGCCATGCCTAACTTTCTCGCAAACAGCAAAGTCAAAGCCATGCGGCTGTGCAGCCGCTTTCACCCACTGTGCTGATTCGCTATCCGGCCCAATGAGAAATGGACGCACATGATGCTGTGCAATCAAGTCGCCTAACAATGGCGCGGCATTGACCACCACGGCATGCGCGAGGGGAATGGCTTCATCCAGCGTCGTGATGCGATGCAAATGCGGATCAACCGTGATCAAGGCATCAAACAAAGAAGCCAGGAAATGGCCCACCACACGCTGACTCACCACCTCCCCAGGTTGAAAAGCGATGTCTTGCCGCATATAGGCCAAGTAAGGTGCAACCAGGGTTAAGTGCTGCGCGCCTAGTTGGCGTGCCGTGCGTGCCACCAACAAAAGCTCCACCAACTTTTCATTGGCATCTGACAAGCTGCGCAACACCACCACATGGCTGGGCAGTTGTGGAGGCAAACGCAGCTTCAGCTCACCATCAGGGAATCGATGCCGATGAATAAGTTCTGGCGTTATGCCTGCCTCATGGGCAAGCTTTAGCGCAAATTTGGCCTCATCTTCAAAGTAAAGCAAACAGGCATCAGAAGACATCAGAACTCCACGAACACATGAGGCAAATCACTGGCATTGCCCAAGGTGTAGCCACTTAATTTCAGACTCGCTTGCCTTGCAAACTCTAAGTCAGAAGAGAACTCTGCATGCACCCGATAAAGTACATCACCCGCCTTCACCACGTCGCCAAGTTTGCGCATCAAGTCAACACCTGCACTCTCTACTTTGGGGGCGCCTGCAAATCTTGCAACACGGGCAATATGAAAGTTATCGATGCCCGTGACCACCCCTGATGCGGCAGCCAGTACGTCAAACGTCAACGCACCGAGCTGAGGCTGGTTGTGGTTAAACGGTCTCGCACCTTGCGCCTTGATGATGGCGTTCATACTGGCTAACGCGCGGCCGGAATCCAAAATATCACGGGCAATCGCAAAGCCATCGCCACCACGCACATCGGGGTTGCATTCAATCAATCGCCCAGCCAAACGGAGCGCCTTTTGCCGCAAGTCATTGGGGCCACGCGGGTCGTTCTCTAGCACACGCATCACATCGCGGGCCTCCAAAACAGGGCCAATACCAAAGCCAATAGGCTGGCGCCCGTCGGTGATCACCACATCCAAGGACAGCTTCATGCGCGAGGCCACGTACTCAAAAAGTTGGCGCAACTTTTGAGCCTCTGGCATCGAGCGCACCTTGGCGGTAGGACCGATCGGAATATCCAGCACCAAATGCGTAGAACCGGCTGCAATTTTTTTAGACAAAATGGAAGCCACCATTTGCGCGGGTGAATCAAGCGAGAGTGGCCGCTCGACTGAAATTAACACATCATCGGCGGGCGACAAATCAGCCGTACCCCCCCACGCCAAACAAGCACGGTGGTCGTGCACAATTTTCGAAAGTTGGTCAAAAGGCAGTTCAACATTCGCCAACACGGCCATCGTGTCTGCCGTTCCTGCGGGCGACGTAATGGCACGCGACGATGTCTTGGGACACAACATGCCATGGGCCGCCACAATCGGCACGATCAACATCGATGTGCGGTTGCCAGGAATACCACCAATGCAATGCTTGTCCACCACCAACGGCGAATGCCAATCTAGTCTTCGGCCACAGGCGACCATGGCATCCGCTAAGAAGTAGACCTCCTCCCGGTCCATCTCGCCACGGTTGGTGGCAATGACAAATGCCGTCAATTCAATTTTTGAATAATGGTGGTGCGAAATATCGCGCACGATGGACAAGAAGTCATCTTTGTTCAAGCGTTCGCCATTGATTTTTCGAAACAGCGCCTCCATCGACTCCGGAGGCTCGGCTTGCGACACCGTGGCTTTGTGCCCATCTTCGACACCCATCTGTGCAAAGGCGTCCTCCGACAAACCCACCTCTGCACACCCAACAATCGCAGGATCGTCAACCACATTGAGCGTGGCCAAAATTTTCTGGCCATTGGCACGCACTTCAACTTTGGAAAGCGCTTGAAAGCCCTCTGCACGGTAAAGAGCACATTCACGGTTCAAGTACACAACGTTCTCGTGATAGGTGTCTATCGCCACACGCCGCAACGCCAATTGCGACGAGGGGCCATGAGGGGTCAGTGCCACATCGGGCTGTGATGCATCAAAAGAATCTGTGGTCATTGGGGTAGCCTACACCTGAAGCGTGAAATTGAGAACCATGGTCCATCTATTATTGACATGGGTCAATCGCGGTGACACTGTGCCCTACAAAAATAGGTCCCTCATGAAAGTCAACCCATTCACCCGAATCCTTTTGTTGTGGGGGCTACTCATCGGCCCCTCTGCTTTTGCACAAACGTCCTTTGATGGCTTGGTTTTCTCATGCAATGCCAGTGCGCAAGAAAAACTGCCTGCCGAAATGAACCGCTATTTGCGAGAGCTGCGCATTGATCCAAGGCAGGTGTCACAAAGCAACACGCCCGATGGCGGTGTGGCCTACACGCTCAAGACCACAGGCACCAGCACTTTGGCACTTTCGCGCCATGCCCCCTTTCATTTAAGAAATGAAATCGTGGTGATTCGAGGCCCGAAAAACAAACCTAAAAAAGTTAGCACCGTTTCAAAAAAAGAAATTCTTCTATCCCTGCTTCATCCAGGCCGAACGACCCACTTCAAAGGGGACGCTTGCAGTATCCACGCGCTGCGCGAACACGTTGGCGTGCGACAAAACGTGGTGGCATGGGTTGAAAAAATTGAATGGATTTGGCCAGATGGCGGCGCTGCTTGTTGGGACACCTCAAAATGGAAAAACGGCACCCCAAGCAACCTTGCCAAAATTGACGATGCGCTGCTCGATGCCTTCATCAACCCGAAAAATTACGCCATCGGCTGCTATGCAGCCAGCAAGCTCAGCTACGCACATGGGGTACTCGACTATTACCAACGCGTGCGCAACGCCCCTGAAAAAGCGCAGCTGATTCGCTTACGTTTGTTGTATGACCAAGACCCGTTACTCAATATCGAACCCAGCGAGACATGGGATTTCGAACCCAACTACGACCCAACACAGCGTCCGATACCCGGCAAACTGCTCGCGATTCAACGTGGCGTTGCCCCAAAACACTTTGTGCCGGGCGATTGGGTCTATTTTTTAAACTCAGACCCGGTCACTTATGCAGACACTGGCTATGAGGGGTCGAATGCCATCTATTTAGGCCGGGGAAAGTTTGATGACTTTTACAACGACCATCACAACGCATACACCTTCAAAGAAAAAATCAACGAGGTCTATCAATGGCGCCACGGCGTCTTCAACCACATCAGAGATGCGCAAAAGGTTCGCACGCTCAGCCCAAGTGATTACGAACGACTTTGCCAGCCACCGGCCCAAGGGGGTTTATTGCTCGACTTGAGGCTGACCCCATATTTATTCGGTTATGAAAACCTCCCCCTGTTTCCAGAATAAAAGACCCGACTGATCGAGCGAAACTGAAGGCATCGAGGCAATCGCATTAGCTTGACACTTGTCAAATACAAAGCGAAATTCGACTTTTATGATTTAGCCATTGCTTTCAATCACAAGGAAACCCCATGACACACACGCACTTGCCAAACAAAGACAAATTGATGAGCGAGCTTCGCACCGTGATCACCGATGCCGAAGAGTTGCTGCGCATGACTGCCGATCAAGTTGGCGATCAGGCTGAAGGCATTCGCGCACGCATGACCGACCGCTTGGAGCAAGCTACTGCCGAACTCAACCACCTGCAAGCCGCAGCTGTCGAACATGTCAAAGCGGCAGGTCACGCCACCGACGAGTTTGTCCATGAGAACCCCTGGAAATCCGTCGGCATCGCAGCCGGTGTGGGTTTGGTGATTGGTTTACTGATCAGCCGCCGCTGATTTGGAATTCACATGCCTGAAGCCAACCCCAAAGGGCTCTTTGCCTCCTTGCGCCAAGTCACCGCCACGGCACTCGAAATCGCACAGGTTCGACTTGAGCTCTTAGGCACAGAGCTTGAATTTGAAAAAAGACGATTGTTTGACGGCATCGTGATCGCCGCTGCCGCCATGGTTTTTTTAGGCGTGGGCTTGCTCTTGCTGTGCGGCTTTGTCGTCTTACTTTTTTGGGAAGGCTATCGGCTTGCCGCCATCGCCGCGCTCTGCGTTTTATGCCTCAGCATGGGTGTGGCTTTGCTGGTCCAGTCACGCCATCGGTTGAAAAGTCCCATGGGCATCTTCTACGCGAGCAGCACAGAATTGCAAAGCGACCGAGCCAACCTTCAAGCCACAGATCATCGTGAATCACATTGAATTACTGTTGCGCCAACAACGCTTGCAGATACGCAGTGCGCAGTTGCGCGACACACTGAGTCAAGACACACGGGTCATACAGTCGCGATTACACGTCATCGACGATGCGCGTGCGGGCCTTCAGTGGCTTTACAAAAACCCGATCTACCCAAGCATCGCCCTGGTGGCACTGGCCCTGCTCAAACCCAGACGCGCACTGACATGGGGTAAATATTTGTGGACCGGCTGGCTCACTTTTCAACGCTTACGCCTTTGGCTTAGCCATGAGAGAGCCGACTAACTCACGCTAACGTACACAGTAAAAAGACACCGGCTCATAGTTGTTATCCGCGTGTGTGCGGACCGGTGTTGGGTTACGCGCATCTGGGTTCAGCACGCGATTACCAGCCATGGCCCAGAGCTTGTGGTCTAGAGAAACACCATTGTTCCAATCACCCTTGATTGACAAAAACTCATACTCATCCAAAGTGGGCAAGCGCGCTTTGATCAGGGCACATGACTTTTCAGCAATCACCGGATTAGGCGCTGTGTTGATTGGGCTTCCAGCCGTCCCCACCAAGATCAAACTTTTTTCGCCCATCACCACAACCGTGGGAAACGTCGTGCGCTGAAAGTAACGCACCATGTCAGCGGCAATATAAGACATGACCATCTCAGGCTTGCCTTGTGCCTGAAAACTCACGCCCGTGCCGTTGATCAGTTGGATGTGCAAGGTCACCAATAAATCGCCCTTACACCCTGGCCCATAAGCGTAAGTACCCCAAGCTAAGCCGCTCAGCACCGACAACTGCTGAACATCTAAACTTTCTTGGCGTTGGTGCGCGCGTAGGTTTTTAACCAGCTCACTCAAAGGGCCTGAATTAAAAAACTGAAGCTTGATGTCATTTTGGTTAAACCCCAAGTACATGCGATCTAAATAAGCCTTCAAACTGGCCTCTAGCGTGACATCCAGACGCGCACCCGATGTGGACTGCGCACGGTGTCGATCCGACATGGCATCGAGGTTGAGCAAAGCATTCACCCCCTCTTGGGTCGTTGCCCCTAAGCGCATCAGGTCCTTCAATTGCCCAGTCATTTCATTGATTTGTTCAATGCGAGTGCTGCCATAAGACTCTTCAAACTGGCACAAATCTTGGCCTTTGACAAACAAGATGGTAGGCCACAAATAGGTATTGTTTTGACTCCACGCCGTGCAACTCATCAGACTAAACAACACGCCAAAGACAATTTTTTTCATTACATTAACCCCTCATACCGCTGATGCCACAGAGAATACCAGCAGTCTCAGTTGTAGACCTCTTAAATATGGACCTATCAAACCACTTCACATGGGCCGACTTAGCCTTCGGTCTAACCGCTTGTGTTTTTGCTCTCTTGATCGGCGTTGTTTTAGCAAAGAAACAAGCCCGTGCGTTTTCTGGCCAACGTCATGGGAATTTACCTGAGGTCAATTTTTTCGACTACGGCGACATGCGGTTTTTGCACTTAGGCACACCCGCCGTGCAAGGCTCCATGAAAATCAGCAAGCCATTTGAAATTCACCTCGACTATGTGCAACGCATGATGGCTTGGCTGCTGTTTACAAATTTAGATCGCGTCAGCCAGTTGCACGCCATGCAGCTGGGATTAGGCGCTGCATCGTTGACAAAATTTTGTCATTCACAGTTGCACATGCACACCACGGCGGTCGAGCTAAACCCGCACGTCATTGAAACCTGCCGACTTTGGTTCAATCTACCTGACGACAACGCGAAACTTCAAGTGGTGCTGGGCGATGCTGGCGAAGTTATCCGTCAAGACCTCTGGCATGAAAAAATTGATATTCTGCAAGTCGACTTGTATGACCAAGATGCCGCATGCCCTGTCCTCGACACCGAAGATTTTTACCGCGATTGCCACCGCGCACTCACCCATGATGGCTGCATGACCGTGAACTTATTTGGTCGAGACGCTCGCGATGACGCCAGCTTGAAAAAAATCGCAGCCGTGTTTGGCCCAGATGCGGTGTGGGCATTCAAACCCACCACAGCGGGCAACACCATTGTGTTGGCCTTTCGCCAAGCTCGCGTGTGGGACCCGCAAGCCTTGCTTTCACAAGCACAAGCCATTCAAGCGCGTTGGCCCTTGCCTGCCACCACATGGCTCAAAGTATTGGCGCCTGTCCATGAAAAAAGGACCCAATTAGGTCGGTGAAACAGCGGTCTCGAACGAGGCAGAAACCACCGTTCCAGTTTTCGGCCCAGAAGCAATCCAAACGCTGCCACCGACCGACTTGGCGCGATTGATTAAGCTTTTAAGCCCCAACCCAACCCTCGCGTCAGCCAACATGACGCTTTGGTCTGCATCACGCCAGCCTCGAATACCGGGTCCGTCGTCCTCCACAAGCAGCGACACTGAGTGTGCGTCAATGTTCAACACATAACTCACCCGAGAACACGAACTCACCGCGTGCTTGATGACATTGCTCAAACACTCAAGCGTGATCCAATACACCACCAAAGCGACTCTGGGCGATATGTGTGAGTCTTCTTTGTAATTGATCAAGAAATAAAACTCGATGTTTTTAAACGCTAATTTTTCTTTGAATTCATGGCAAAAATTCAAAATCAAATTCATCAAATAAGACACCTTGATCTCTTCGGGCGTCAATACAAATCGCAGCTCTTCCACGCATTGGCGAATATCGGAAAGCAAATCTTCAGACTTGAAATTTCCCATTTCTACGCCCAACAAAAGCACATTCAAGCGCGCACCCACACCGTCATGAATGTCAGAAATAAGGGCCTCTCTGATTTTTGTGTTCTCAGAAATTGACCTGATCAAGTCACGCTTGTTGTCATTGAAATCTTTGAAAAGAAAAAATCCAGCCGTAAACAAAAATGCTGGCAGCGAAAAATGCGACAGATACACGGCATTTGCAACCACCGATAGAACACTATTGCCGCCAAAATCTCTAAAAATCACAATGCCCGCTTGAATCAAAAAATCATGAACGGCAAAAACCCCAGAGATCAACAAGTAAGCCAAAAACATGCATGCAACCAAGGGATTGACATTCGACTTGCTGAACAGCGCCTTGAAAATAAAAAACACATAAACCAGCACCACACTCGCGGTCCAATACACATCGAGCACGTACTCCAAACGCCCACCGCTGAACAAAAAGCCAACCCATCCCAACTGACACAGCACGCCAATGCCGCGCAGAGTTCGACTTGAAATAACAATTCGAAAGATATGAATCAGGAAAAGCGAAGAGAAAAAT
>CANCGU010000002.1 GCA_947377705.1 Comamonadaceae bacterium | reverse complement strand
CTCATGCTCACCTGTGCAGTCACGTTGGTTTCGCCCACGATGGGAGCCAACAACTGAATCAAGCGGGTGCGATAGAGGTCTTCCATCTGCTGCTTGTGGGTAAGCTGTTGCGCGGTCAAGCCCAAAGGCTGCTCGGTCAACATGTCGTTCATCAAGCTACCGAAGTTGTCCACCACTGACACGTTTTCAGGGGCGAGGTAAGGCACGCTAGACGCCACCAATTGGATGATGGCTTGCACGTTGGCAGAAGAGATGGTGCGGCCTGGCAAACGCGTGATGATCACCGACGCCTTGGTCGGTGCACGGTCACGCACAAACACGCTTTGCTTAGGTGCGGCCAAATGGACGCGGGCTGATTTGATACCGCCAATTTGCACAATGCTGCGCGCCAGCTCTTGTTCCATGGCGTTGTTGTAGCGCACCTGCTCCATGAACTGGCTGGTGGTCATGGCCGGCATGTCTTTGAGGTTGTCCATACCCGAAGCTTCGGTGCGTGGCAACCCTTTGGAAGCCAACAACATGCGGGCTTCTTGGTAACGGTTGGTAGGTACGGAAATTTGACCGGTGTTGGCATCCACCTCAGGCTTGTACTCGCCCGTCTTCAAGGCTTCGATGGCCAACTGCTTGTCAGCATCGTTAAGCATCAACACCAATGGACGGTAAGGCGTGGGCTTCATCGAGGTGAAAAACACAGCCACCGACATCAACAGCATGAAGATCACCACGAATGGCAAGACCTTGCGCACACTGGGTTGACGTAACACGTCCATCACCACAGCGCCGGGGCCTTCTTTGGTGTTGAGCCATGCGGGCATATTGCCGTTGCTGGATGTAGCGCCGTTCGCATTGGATGCGCCAGTGGTCTCTACGCCATTGGCCACGGGCATGCCCACAGCGTTCATGTTTAAGGTATCAGTTGCCATATCAGTCTCTCAATCCTGTATCAAACAGGCATGTTCATGATTTCTTCGTACGCTTTCATCACTTTGTTGCGTACTTGCAAGGTGGCTTCAAAAGCCAGTGACGATTTCTGCATGCTCAACACCACTTCGGTGAGCGGTACTTCTTCGCCACGGTCATAGGCTTCCGTCATGGCATCCGCCTTGACATCCGCCTCGTTGACTTTGTCCAGCGCGTTTTTGACCGAGTCAAAAAACGAGGGCTGGCCCACCTTGGTGGTCGATGGCTCATTGACTGAAGACGATGTGCCTGTGGCCTGCGTTTGGTGCGAACGCAGCGTTTCAATCATCGATTGAATGTTGGCATTAGAGATGCGATCAATCATGCTGAGGCTCCTTCACTCATTCCACGGGTACGCATTTGCGCCAGCTTGTAGCGCAAGGTGCGTGGACTAATGCCCAACTTGGCAGCCGCTTCCATACGACTGTCGGTGCTTTGAATCGCGGCCATGATCACTTGTAGTTCGCTGGCTTTGACCGCGCTGTCCAAGTTGATGGGGGCTGCTGGCGCTTCGCGCATCTCAATCGGCGCCATCGGCGTTGCGCCATAAGCTGGCACGGATGCGTAGTAAGTTGGGGCGGGTGCCATCTGCATCGCAGAAGATGCAACGGGCGTTGTAACAGGCTCTTGCGCAAAGACTTGTGGCAAAGCTGCGGGGATGCTGGGCATCGTGGGCATGGCTTGCTCATCCATCTGAGCATCGTCAAACATCAAATGTGCGGGGCTGATGGTGCGACCACCGCTCAACACCACGGCGCGTTGCACCACGTTTTCGAGCTCACGCACATTGCCAGGCCAAGGGTAGCTTTGCAACAACACTTGCGCCTCAGGCGTGACCGTGAAAGGCAAACCACCTTTGACATGACGCGCCAACGACTGCGCCACCAAAGGCACGATGTCACCTGGACGGTCTTTCAAAGGCTGAATGCGCAATCGGAAAGTGCTGATGCGGAAATACAAGTCTTCGCGGAATTCGCGCTGCTCAATGGCCAGCTTCAAATCTTTGTTGGTGGCAGCGATCACGCGCACATCGAGGTCAATGGTGCCTTCGCCGCCCAAACGGTTGAGTTTTTTCTCTTGCAAGACGCGCAGCAACTTGGCTTGCAAGTTCATAGGCATCTCGCCAATTTCGTCCAAGAAGATGGTGCCGCCGTGGGCTTGTTCAAACAAACCTTTGTGTTCTTTCAAAGCACCGGTGAAGGCGCCCTTCTCATGACCGAACAACATGTCTTCAATCAAATGCTCAGGCATGGCCGCGCAATTGAGGGCCACAAAGGGGGCCTTGGCACGGGAAGACGACTCGTGCAACACACGGGCCAACACCTCTTTACCAGCACCTGTAGGGCCGACCAACAAAGCCGTCACATCGGTTTGTGCCACGCGTTGGGCCAAGGCCAACAAATGCTGGCTGATGGGATCCACAAACACATAGCTCTTGGTTTTGAGTTCTGGCGCGTTCAAGCCTTTCACAGCACCTTGCCATGCGTCAGCAGACCATTCGTCAGCGGGCAGCACATGCAAAGCACCTAAACGCATCGCGTCAACAGCCACTTCCATGCGGCGGCGCTCGACACGGCACAACACAGGTACGGTGTGGCCGAGTTGGGCAATCAGGGTTTGAACTTCTTGGAGCAGCTCGGCGCTATCGCCCAAGCGAATGACCAACACATGTGCACGGCGCAAAGCCTGCGTGAGGTCGCCCAAGGTAGACACAGTTTCCAGACTGATACCTGCGGCATCCAGCTGGGCGCGATCTGCAGCGTCGATTGGACTGAAAGGGTCCAACCACACGGCATGAATTACGTTGACAGAAGAAGCATTCACTTTGAGTACAGTCCGAAATAAAGGTAAGACTGTTATGCAAAGGCCGTGCCAGGTTGTTTTGTAACCTATGTAATTAAATTTATGTGACAAATAGGCCTGCGAGGGTCATTTTCTCGACGTTGCGACGAGTTACCGACAGGCTTTTTAGATGCTTTTTGAGCTTGGGAATTGGCGGGCTTAGGCGAAAAACCGCCACAAAACCGCCCGTCCGTGCGCAACACCTCGAGCGAGGGGATCACTTTCGAACGAAAGCCCATGAGCTTGCAACCATAAGGCATGCGCACATCCCAAGTGATCGCCATGTGGCGACACTCGAAGCAGTTGGGGCCCCTGTCACCAGGCGCAGGGCCTTGACCCGTTTTCATGCATCAAGTCCTAGGAAACGATCAACCGCCCAGCAATTTCAGAACTGTTTGCTGGCTGGTGTTGGCCTGGGCCAAAACTGCCGTAGCTGCCTGCTGCATGATCTGTGTTTTTGCCAACTCCGTGCTCGAAGATGCGTAATCTGCATCTTCGATTTGGCTGCGTGAGGTGGACATGTTCATCGACACATTTGACAAGTTGTTAATGACGTGGTCAAGACGGTTCATTACCGCGCCCATCGTCGCACGAGTCGCATTGATCTTGTCCATCGACGCGTCCAGCAGATTCAGCACCGCTGTTGCACCGTCGCTGGTGTTGATACGAACCTTGCGCTGATCGACCTGGAGGTCAACGTCACCGGTGATGGCACCCGTGATCGAACCTTTCTTGCCGAAGTCTGCCAAGTCAATCGTCACCACCTGGTTAGCCGAGGAACCAACCTGGAAGGCCATACGACCCACTTTAGGTGGCGCCATATCTTCACTCGCGCGGCCGCCGAATGTGCCCTCTTGAAAACCGAGGGCCCTGAAGTTGCTCAGCGGTCCAACGCCATCGGAACCGGTTTTAATCAAAATTGGTTTGCCGTCAACACCAAGCATGCTAGGCGGCAAGCCGTCAGCGCCAGGCATGGCGGGCAACACGGGTGCTGCGGCAATTAGTTTCACCGAACCGTAAAGGGTCTTCACGTTTGCAGCATTGCTTGCGCCACCCAAGACCGTATTACTGTACGCAGCTGTCAAATCCACGGCTGTTACGTCTGTTTTACCGCCCGAGTTTGGAGTTACTGTCGTAACCGCCAATGTTTGCGTACTCGCCGCAGGAGCGACTGCTGCACCACGAACGTCAAATGCACTGCCCGCAACCTTTGAGGTAATCAGAACTGACGTGTTGTCGGCAGGATCGATAGAGGCCAACACATTTTTGAGGTTGACGTTCGTATTGATTGCGTTCATCAACGCAGTTGCTGTCGCATCGGCTGCAGCAGCAGCAGCAGGAGATGCCGTCACTGTCACACCGTTGATCACAACCGTCGCAGTAGGTGCACCAGCACCGGCTGCGTTTGTGAACTTGACCTTTGTTTGTTGTGCGACTGCACCGCCTTTGTCTAAGCCGAAGCTTGAAGCGGATAGGTCAGCGACGCTTGAGTCAAACCACACAGAGAGGTTACGACCATCTGAGCTGAGCGAGACACCGTTGCCGTTGTCTTTTGCAGTCACGCCATGCTGACCCACACGTTGGTTGATGGCAGCAACGACCTTGGCACGACGGTCTGTGCCAGATTCATTTTGCACAAAATCAACCTCAATCTTTGTGCCGTTGACCCATAGTGACTGTTTGCCGCTGGCTGGCACACCTGTTGTAGTGTTGATACCCTGAGATGTCACAGGGTTTGCCACCGCGGTCACACCCGTCAGCGAGGTGCTGCTGTTGATCGAGGCCGCAATCGCGATTGCGCTTGAGCCAGGGTCGCTACTTGTAGCCACTGTGTTGGAAAACTTGTCATCCGCTGGTGTGCTTGGACGGATTTTGACGCCATTGATCGTCAGGTCATCCATGCCCAAGTTTGCATATTGAGCTGGCGAATTTGCGGTAATTGTCTGGTTAACAATTGTCAAATTCGCTGCAGTTGTGTTCTTGGTGGACGTCATCGTAAACGACACACCCGGCGTCTTCGATGTCAAGAGGATCTCACCAACACCTCGACCTGCTGAAGCGTAAACACCCAGCGTGGCGTTGTTATTGATCTGAGTAATCAAACCTTGACGCACAGTTTGTGGTGTATCAGTGGCTGTAAATGCTGCTGATGGAAAAGTAGTTCCATTAATCACAATCGTCGCAGTCCCACCCACATCGGTGGCGACGCCCGAGAAATTCACACTCTCCACCTGTGCCTGGGCAGGTGCCACTGGGTCACGGGGAGCAGTATTCAAAACTGCTTGGTTCTTGGAGTAGTTGTCTGCCTGGAAGCCAACACGCGAGATATCGCCGTTAGATGCCGAGCTCAGTACAACTGGCGCGTCAATTTTTGACTCGAGTGAAATCGTAGAGCTCTGCACACCTTCACGCAGACCCACACGGTCGCCGAAGACTTGCGCATTTGCAGTTGTCTCAAAACGTACTTCAATGTTGCGGCCGTCTGTAGCAACCAGGGTAACGCCCTTGGCGTCTGAACCTGTATCAATCGCCTTGACGCCCGTCTTGTCGCTGATCAAGTTGATTGCGCGCACCACGTTCTCGCGTGTTGCTTGAGGGTTGTTCAAAACGGTTGTAATGTCAGCAGACGTGTAGCCGTTCACAAAGATCGCGCCCGATACAACAGACGCGCCCGTCATGGCCTTGCCGGTCACAACGTTCTCGTTAACCTTGGCGAACACGCCAGTGCCAGGCACAGAGGTCATGAATGGTTGAGTGGTATTGACGACGGGCGTCAAACCTGTCGAACCCATCTGGACATCAATCGGCTTTGCATCCCCTTCAGAGGCTGGAAAGTCGACGTTGATGACGCCAGAGCCGCTCGCATAAGTTACTTTTCGGTCAGTTCCTTGTCCGAACTGTGAGCTCGCCTGCAGTGCAACCGCAATTTTCTGGGCTACATCGGCAGGGGTCTTGTCAGCGCTGGTGATCACAACGCTCACACCACCAACGGTGACGGTCCCAGGGGCTGGGGTGCCGGACAATGTGATTGACTGAGACTCACCTTGGCTCTTGCCCTGGTCGACAGCCATGCGGTTGATAGCCGCAGCCTTGGCGATCGCACTGCCCGCAGCATTGTTTCGGGGCGACAACAAGTCGTCGCTCGCCTGTGATGGGCCAATGACCACATCGTTAATCTTCAAGTCACCGGCGCGCAGAACTGGGATTGTTCCAGCAACGTCAACACTCAACGCCACGTTTCGTGGCGAACCACCAGCTAAGGCAAGGTTTAACGCAGTGCCAGATGGATCATTCAAGGTGTATGACAGGTTGTCTGACATCACCGTGCGGTTAAGGCCCGCAGTCACGTCGAATGAAACCTTGCCAGTTGCAGCGTTAAGAGTCGCTGTCAGTGGAATAACTTTGTTGTCTGCATTCAAGAACGAAGCCGTGACCGTTGGCGGAACACCCACCGCTTCTGCGGTTAGGGTCATTCGCAACGAACCGCTCTGCAAGAACTTACCGTTGTTAGTGAAGACCTCAGTCGCACCGGCAGTCGCCTTTCGCGGTGTCGCAACAGCAACACCGAGCGTGAGGTTGGTCGCACCTGTCAGAACTGGGGTGTCTGGGACGTCACCGTCGGTACTGTTATAGGTAATTGTTACGGCGCCACCTGCAGCGGCCGTCACACTGCGCCCTGAGCCAGCGCTAAAGAAAGCACTGTTGTTCAAGGTCGTCTGGATCTTATTCATGACGGTGGCTAGACCGCCACCGGCCTCTACTGCAGTAATGTCGATTGCCTGGCCAGCGATCGTGATCGTGCCTTGGCCAATCGGGCCAGCACCACCAGGGGCTGCCAGCGTAAATGTCTGTTGTTCACCCGAGTCAGCCCCTGCGACTGTGCGCGAAGTTGTCGGGTCGATGAACGTAGTGCCAGAGATGAACTGTGACGTGGCCTTGTAAACAGGCATCTCGCCAACGCGCTGGCCGGCAGTGCCGTTTAGCACTGGGAAGCCGTTCCACTCTGTGCTGTCAGAAATTTGGACAATCTCTTGCTTGAGCTGCTGGAACTCGAGGTCCAAGTAGCTGCGCTGCGCGTTGTCGTTGGTGTCGTTGACTGCTTGAACGGCCAACTCACGCATGCGTTGCATCATGTCTGTGATCTGGTTGGTCGCGCCTTCTGCGGTCTGGATCAGGGTGATGGCGTCTCCAGCGTTTCGCACAGCCTGATTCAGGCCACGAATTTGTTCTGTCATGCGCGTTGCGATCGCCATGCCGGCTGCATCATCTCGAGCCGAGTTGATGCGCTTGCCTGTCGACAACTGCTGCATGGCAATGGCCTGCGCACGGCCAGATGCCGTGAGTGCCGACTGCGAAAACAATGCTTTAACGTTTGTGTTGATAACTGCCATTTTTTTCTCCTGACCCCTATTGGTCAATCAAACTTGCCACTGATTAAGCACATCTTGTGCCAACTATTTTTGACGTCTATAAATTAGGATTTACCCTATTTTTTATACATTTAAATGTTCATTTAAGTACTCAGTGGCAAGGTTTTGTCGTTGAAGTGGCAAGGCTTTGCCGCAGACAACGACACTTTTGCCGCTTAGTGATGGGCGTCCGTTGTGGGCATCATCGATTCGCTGAAATCATCCAGCGACAGCTTTTCTGCCATCAACTCCAACTGGTCTGGGTAGATCGCCAAACCCTGGCGGGCGACTTGAAGTGCGCGCTCTGGGTCGAGGTTGCAGCGAAGTGCACGAACGAGCATCACGTATGTAAAGGGCTGAACGTTGCCGCCCTGGACCTCCAAGAGCTCATCCATCAACTCAACAGCCAACTGCCAGTCCTGGTTCATCATCGCCAACAGGCTGGTGATGGCCAAAATATCTTCGCTGTGTGGGTAGAGACTCAGGCCGGCGTCGCCAAGGGCGTTTGCCAGGTCCAACTGCTCCGTCGCCACTAAGGACTGAATGGCCTCACGGATTTCAGCAGGGCTGAAACGATTGATCGTGGATGTGCTGAGAATGCTGCCTGCGGCTGCTTGGTTCATCAGTTCTTGAATGAGAGTCATGGAAAGCTCCTGGTTGAATGTCAAAAAATGTCGTTCAAGCCAACAGCCGAACGCATATGCAACCAGTTAAGCACTTTCTGTGCCATCAAAAACTGTACAGTCAGCGTCTCATCCTTACCAACGTGTTTAGGTTGAATTTTTCGCTTCAACCAGATCGCACAAGTGCACAATTTCTTGTTGAGGCAGTCTGCATCTATGAGCCCAAGGTGGCAGAGTTGAGTAGGTTTGTCGTCCAGCGGCGTTGGCCACAACCATGGCAAATGTCTCGGCTCCCACAACCCACCTCGCCTGTCCGATCAATTGGCTCAGGCTTGTGTTTAGGTCAATTTTGATGCTTAGCCTTGGATGATCCTTGGCCCAGTCATCGTACTTATGAGGCTGGTCTGAGGGGTGTGGGCGCAGCACGACCTGGGCGGGCGGGCTACCCACAATTAAGTGCAGATGCTGGGCAAAGAAATCGAGCGCTTGGAATTCGCCAGGCGTTTCCCTGCCCCAATCCATCCGAAGGGGCTCGAGAACATACAACAAGGTGCGGCTGCCGTCTGGAATCTCAGGAATATTCTTGACTTGCTCTTGCAAGTAAGTGTTTGAGAGCTCAAGGACTCGAACATTTTTAAAAAGTCTGCCCGCAATCGCTGCGGCGTAGGAGTCAGCCACCCATATCGCATCAGGCAGAACGACCTCATTACCTCTCTCGAATCGCTGCGGGTAATTAACCCAGTGATCAACCACGGCTATGCTAGGTATGCGCAGGGCGGAGGCCAATTTTCTAGCGTCGTGCTCTAGGGTGCTGGCCCAACCCGTTCCCGTCAGAACAGAATTCGCCCCTTGCAAGGCCGTGCCAAGTTCTGTGTGAATCTCAGCATGTGGCAGATTTATGTTGAGGCTGCCCCATGCAGCCTCGGCAGGCCCCTTGAGCACGAGCCTGAACACATGGTCGTCCAACAGGCCAGACCGTGCCCAGTCTCTGAGCCAGGCGAACAGAAGGTTTGCGGCCCCCACGTCGTGGCAAGCGACCACGACAGGTGAGTCCAACCCTGAGGCCAATGCATTCTTATCTTCAGGCATGCGTGACCAGATGGACTTCTTGGTAGGGGACCAGCTCGGCGTTGAAGCTGAGCTTGAAGTCACCCCTCTGAGGTGAGTTGACGCCCACGAAATCAAAGCGTTTGATGCCCTGTTCTGCGAAGCTCTTGATGTTGTCGATCAGGAGCCTTGATGAGGCGTTGGCGTCTCGCATCTCAGGGTCGTTCGCCCCAAACAAGTAGTAAGCACAACCGGGGTCCTTAACAAAGAACGCCATTGACGCCGCACGCCCATCAACCGCTGCACAAGACAGGTGGCCGTAGCCCTTGTCAAGGGCCATGCTGCAGATGCTCCTCACAAGCGAGAGCGTCTTGGCATCAACCTCGATGCCCTGCCTCTCAAAGGTCTGCTGGTACAGGCCAAGAAATAAATCTAGGTCGTACGATTGCACAACCACTGCAGGTGTTTTCTTGTACTCCTGTCGCCTCACGGAGCGGACCCTTGCGAGATAACGACTCAACTCGAAGTCTGTCAGTGGCACATGGCCCGTGTAACGGTGCCGGACCTCAAACTGGGGCTGGCCATGCTGGCCATAGTTGTGCCACAGGAAGGGGCGAAGGTCACCAAAGAACGGTGACAGGGACATGCTGAAGTTGGTGTGCTGGCTCAGCAGCGCATCAATCAAAAATTCCGTGAGACGGAACTCGGTGGTCAGGCGTTTTTGATGGGCCTGGTCAGTAACGCATTGTGCAAACAAGATGCCCTGGTGCGGCGTGAAAGCAAAGGGGGCATGATCCATGCGATTGACCTCCCCCATGACCGCAGCACCGGCTAGTATCTCGCCCTGGGGCGTGGAGACGACATAGCACCTGTAAGGCGCCGCAAGGGACTGCAGGTACGCACTGCTTGAGAACACATGGCCCTGCGGTGACCCACTTACCAAGGCATCCCAAGCGGACATGTCCGTGCAGACGCCAAGGACGTAGGGCGAGGATGGAATTTGTGAGCTCATTGCAATAGATTCAGGCTTTGTTTAGGCGTAAGCCTTGAGCTGCTCGAGTTGGCCCCAGACCTTATGGAAGGCACTTGCGATCAGATCGACATCTGAGTCACTCAGGTCGTGCAAACACATCGCAAACGCCATGAATGTCTCCTCGTGCAGCCTCTCCGCTACTGGGCAGATGCCCTTTGCGTAGCTCACCTCGCGGTGACAAATGTCGGACGTCCAAGGGAACCCATGCGAGCCATAAGCCACCTTCCTCTGAAAGATCGGCAACAGGTGTACGTTCTGATAACCACTGGCGAGGCCTGAGACGCCCTCGGCTTGAAGGGCCCTCACCAGAGTCGCACGACTCACACCCAAAAGTTCAGTGTCCAACACCATCCCGTAGACGTAATAGGCGTGGGTGCAGCCTGGCATCACCACCGGCGTGGTCAGCCCTTGCAGACCCGCTAACTTTTCGTTCAATCGTCTGGCGACACGCTCTCGACCGTCTACAAAACCCTGCAGCTTCTTGAGCTGGGTGATGCCCATCGCGCACTCGATCTCCCCAAGCCGGAAGTTGTAGCCAACCATGTTCGTCAGGTCTGTCACGCCCATGCCATCGACCACAGCCTCTGCGTGGTTACGTATCAGCTGCAGGCGCTGAGCGATCTCGTCGTCATTGGTCACCAAGACACCGCCCTCGCCCGTGTGAATGTGCTTGTGGTAATTCAGACTGAACCCGCCCACGTCTGCCAGTGTTCCTGCGTACTTGCCCTTGTATTGAGCCCCAGGGGCCTGAGCCGTATCAGAAATTACTTTCAGCCCATGTCGTTTGGCAATGTCCATCAGGGCATCCATGTCTGCGGACATCCCAAAAATGTCCACTGACATGATTGCCTTGGTGAAGGGGGTGATGTTGGCCTCGACTGATCTTGGGTCCAAGCAAAAGGTTGTGGGGTCAATGTCTGCAAACACGGGGATCGCGTTCCAGTGAAGGATCGCCGTCGCGCTCGCGCACATGGTCCACGGCGTGACGATCACCTCGTCGCCAGGCTGGATGCCAACAGCACCCACCGCGGCAATCAACCCGCTCGTCCAAGAGTTGACAGTAACAGCGTGCTTGGCACCAAAGTAGTTAGCGCACTGAGACTCAAACTCCTTCACCTTCGGCCCGCCCAGAAAGTCTGGATGATGGGCACCAATGAACTGAGAGAGCACACCACTCTCGATGACTTCCTTGGCGGCCTGCACCTCCTCTGCGCCGATAGGGTTGTAGCTCTTGAAGGACTGGGTGATGGTGGCCGGACCACCTAGTAAAGCGAGTTTTTCATTCATAACACTGCTCCTGTTTGCGTCTGACCCGCTGGCTGTGCCAGGGCCATTTTTTTAATTTGCTCACACAACGCCTGCGCTTGCAGGGCACTTGAACCGGTACTTGAGAGCACTTCACCGCTTTGAAGTGCGCCAAAGATATTTTTTACGGCCCTGCTCAATGCCAGTGACCCTTTGGCCTGCGTCCAATTACCTTGATTCAGAAAACGGTAGCCAGGTAGTTGCGTGCTGTCCTCGGCACGACGGAAACGCCAACGTGCACCGCCATCCTCCATGCTGATGACGCCCCTCTCGGTGACGATCTGCATCTCGAACACTGCATAGTCTTGGGCATGCGCCACGTTAAGTTGAACGGGAACGCGTTGCCTTGTCACAAGGGTGGCGTCGACCGTGGGGTCGTCCTCAAAGAAATCATTCACAACCTGTCCTACGTTGGTCAGCCGCAATGGCCCAAACAAACACAGCAGAAGGTCGATCATGTGGCTACCGTTGTTCAAGATACCCTTGTTGTAGACCGCAGAGACCGAACGCACAGCTCCCCAGTCCCCGTTGGACAAATCAGCTTTAAGCTGGGCCACCTCTGGCGACCACCGTCTGCTGTGGTTCACAGCCAGCAAAACTTTTTGTTCTGAACACACCTGCACCAAGCGCTGGGTTTCCTGAAAATTAGACGTGACCGGCTTCTCGCAGAAGACCAACCTAGGACCTAGCTTCAGAGCCGTCTGCAGATCATCCGCATGTGTGGAGGTCGGCGAACAAATGCTGATGACATCAAAGTGCCCTGCCCCTTCCGCCACATCTTGAAGGCTTGCGAAGCCTGTCTGCACCTGCCAGCGCTCTTGAAATGCCCGCCGCCTTGCCTCGTCTGGCTCGACACAGGCGGCCAATGAAAAGCCCCCGTGCTTGGAAAATGCCTTTGCATGACCCAAGGGCGGTGCATCTTCAGGCTGACGCAGGTCATAGCCACCGGCCATGTTGCCGCAGCCGACGATCAAGACCCGGAGCAATTCAGAAGCCATCAGAGCATGTCCCAACTCAGGGCCGTGCCTCTTTGCACCGAGCGCTTGACAGTTTTACCGAGCACTTGCGCGATGTACTTGGTGGGCAGGCCAAGGCCAGGGCGAATCGCACGGACGTTGTCCTTTGTCAGAACGTCCCCCGCCTGCAGATCTTTGACAACGTAAAGCGAGCGCCTGAAGACAATCGATTTCTCCTCAGCAGCCGTGGCCCCGTAACTTACCGAGCCCAAGGCCTGCCATGCACGCTGTGTCTCTAGGACCAGTTGAGCCATCTCAGAAGGCTCCATGGAGAAGGTGCTGTCCACGCCCCCATCTGCTCTGTTCAGAGTGAAATGTTTTTCAATGACCGTTGCACCCAAGGCCACACTGGCGACAGAGACGCCGACACCCATTGTGTGGTCAGAAAGCCCGACCTCACAGCCAAACAGCTCGCGCATGTGGGGAATGGTGAGTATGTTGGTGTTGTCTGCAGTGGCGGGGTAGGTGCTGGTGCACTTCAGCAAAACCAAGTCCTTGCAGCCCGCCTGCCTTGCAGCCCGCACGGTGTCATCCAGCTCCGCGATGCTCGCCATGCCCGTAGAAATAATCATGGGCTTGCCCGTTGCAGCGACGCGACGGATCAATGGCAGGTCCGTGTTCTCAAACGAGGCGATCTTGTAGCAAGGCACATCCAGTGACTCTAGAAAGTCAACCGCAGTGTCATCAAAGGGGGTGCTAAAGGCGATGATGCCAAGCTCCTTTGCGCGCTTGAAAATAGGTTCGTGCCACTCCCAAGGCGTGTACGCCTGCCCGTAGAGCTTGTAGAGAGACGTGCCCGCCCAAAGGCTTTTGGAATCGCTGATGTGAAACTCGCGCTCATCCAAATCCAAGGTCATTGTGTCAGGCGTGTAGGTCTGGATTTTGAGTGCGTGCGCACCCGTCTTGGCTGCCGCCTCGACAATCTCCAGGGCCCGATCTAATGACTGATTGTGGTTGCCAGACATCTCTGCGATGATGAATGGCGGGGAATCGCACCCAACAGTAATATTTTTTATTAACATAAAGATTTCTCTAAAGCTTTTCAAAAATCCATAATTTGCCCTGGGAAAAATCACCAATCGGGGGTAATTTCAATGCTAATTCATTAACCGGTGAGTTATAGGAAGGTTTTACTCCCGCGCTGTGCGCCAACCATGCATTGACAACTCTACTTAAAAAATAATAAGTCGAACTGAATGATTCAACCGCAACCAACTTAACCCCATCAATAACTGCACCCGAAACAAGATCATCGTCTAAATAATGGTTATGCCACGGAGGTGCAATAACCTCAAGCCCCAAAGATGATCTTAATTTATTTATCTCAGCCAAGCCTTGTAAGCTGTTTTCGCACATTAGGTACCGACCCCCAACGCTCAACTGATTTGATATAAATTTTATTGCCGCCAATTGACTTTCCCAATCTGGCAAATTAATTATCATTCTCTCGGAATAAATTCGATCATATTTTTTATCAAAACTCAATTCAGACCGAATGTCATTAACCTGAAAGTTAATATTACCGACCAGACCACTCAATTCAGCGTTCTTCTTTGCGCTCTCAATCATGGCGGGTGAATAGTCAAAGCAATCTAATTTAATATTAGTATTTTTATACAATTGAATTGCAGTCTCGCCGTTACCGCACCCAAACTCAGCAACCGACATTCCACTTAAAATATGATTGGAAATTGCCCGTATCTCAAGTTGTTTAGCCAACAAATCATCGCTGCCAGCCTTATTTTCAAGGCTAGCACGGTAATTCCAATAATCTAAGACCTTATCTTCCATAATCAAACTCCTGTTATAAGCTTCGAAATTTCGCAAACACCATTAGGCTCAACAATCTGCCGGCATTTTATTGAACAATTTATTATTTTTTTCGTTGAAACAACTTCTCTTAACGCCTTCGAAATCTTAAATTTATTCACTTCTGAATATTTACCAATGTATATAGATGCACCAACTGAAGATAAATCAATCGCAGATTGAATCTGATTATCTGCAACAGCAACGACTAAGCAAGGCAACCCCAAACAACAGCGCTCCCAGCTGGCCGAACCAGCAGCACCGAT
This sequence comes from Comamonadaceae bacterium, assembly GCA_947377705.1. The sequence continues at coordinate 26,300 of CANCGU010000002.1, read as the reverse complement.
GGCAAGGTCGGCCTTCAGCATTAGTTTGGCCATTTCACTTGTCTGAATATGTAACTTGTAATTATTAACTTTAGCTATTTCTTCTAGTTGCTTAATATTTGGGTGTTGCTGGCCGATTACAATGTTTACATCTACCGACCAACCAAGCTCAACCAAAGCCTCTATGGCCATGGTGGTGTAATTCCTAGAGTCTACGCCTCCAAAGAATATTAATATATTTTTTATTAATCCGTCCCTAGTTTTAACATACTTACGAATTTCTCGAAATTCGTCTCTAAGTAGTGCATATTTTGGGCCGAGCATTAGGTTACAAGGATCCGGGACTTTTCCAATATAGCGTTGATTCATGTCATGGTAGTAATTTTGATCTAGCAAGACATCACAATCGTGTTGCCTATCTGCCAAGTCGTCTATCACCATGATCTTCTTGGCTGCGCCTTTGAGCAAAGACTCCCAGCGGTAATCAATGGCGTAGTGATCAATGATCAACCAATCAAATCTATCATTTTTCAAAGCCTCGAGTGTTTGCATTGCGTCACGATGCTGACTCACTTTTAGCCACTTCGAATGTGGCAAGTCGTCTAATACGTCGGCGCATCCTCCCTCCTGCAAGGGATATAAATTAAAACTCCTGTCTTGAAGCATCTGGCTTAGATACGGAGGCAAACCCCTCGTAACAAAGCACACTTGGGCGCCATTTTTTTTCAACTCTTCGGCCAGCGTCAAGCAGCGCATGAAATGGCCTGTGCCTATTTCACTATCTGCATCTGTTCGAATCACTACCCGTTTCGTACTCATGTGAATTACTTGGCTATAAAAACACTTGCCATTCGCTCAGCACGATCCCAGTCTTCAGGTGTGTCAATGTCTACAACACGCCAACTTGGAATTACATAACCCACGCCATTGCTGTGGATACGCGGGTTGTTCAACCATGCCCCTTTTCTTCCCCAATAAAACTGACCTGCATCGTAATATGCTGGCTCTAAATCTTGAGTTCTCGTCAGTTCATGCTCTGGATAAAAAGGCTGCATCACGCCATCGGTATTTTGTTTTAAGGCGCGTTGGATGGCAGACGGAAATTCAGTCACAGGAAAACAATAATCGGCATGACCTTGAGTCAGTTCTTTGAACGCGCCCTGCAAATCAGCAAGCTCGATGAATGGCACACCCGGATAAATACAACACACATTTGAAAAATGCCAACCCAGATCTTCACAGGCCTTGATGGCGTGCGACACAACAGGCACTGTGGCCGTGTAATCATTCGCCAATTCAGCTGGCCGAACAAAAGGGGTTTCAGCACCCAAGGCATTGGCTATTTCAGCAATTTCATGGTCATCCGTCGATACCAATACATGCTCGAATAATCCAGATTTTTGAGCAGCGGTGATGGCGTAGGCAATCATGGGCTTGCCGCCAAAACTTTTGATGTTTTTGCGCGGGATACGCTTGCTGCCACCACGCGCTGGAATGACTGCAATGTTCATTGCAAAGCACTCCTTATTTCATGAATGACGCGTACCTGCTGTTCATGGGTCATCGTTGCATAAACAGGAATGCTGATGGCCGTTTTGAAGTAATGTTCTGCATGAGGACAGTAACCAGCACTAAAACCCATGCGCTCATAGTAAGGGTGCCGATAAACGGGTATGTAATGCAAGTTGACGCGAATGGCCGCGTGAGTCAACGCTTGATAGACCTCTTGTTGTCTCTTTCCGCATACAGATGCTTCAACCTGTACTGGATACAAATGGAAGCTTGATCTTGCGTCAGGATGTTGCCAAGGTGTTTGGATTGGCAAAGACTTCAAGGCTTCATCGTAGTAGGCCGCAATATTGCGCCGACTGCTCACGAATTCATCCAGTTTATCTAATTGGCTGAGCCCCAATGCCGCCTGAAGCTCGGTCATACGGTAGTTAAAGCCCAAGTTGAGTTGCTGGTAATTCCAAATCTCATTGCTTGGATGCGCCTCAAGGTCACTGGCGTTGTGACTGATACCGTGGCTGCGAAATTGGGTCATTTTCTTTGCCAAATCTGGATCGTTGGTCATGGCCATGCCGCCCTCAGCGGTGGTGATGATCTTTACAGGATGAAAACTAAAAACCGTGATGTCGCTGTATCGACAGTTGCCCACAGGTTCATGCCTGTAGCGAGCGCCAATGGCATGTGAGGCGTCCTCAATGATCTTGAACCCATACTTCATAGACAGGGCATGAATGGCGGCCATGTCACATGGCTGTCCGCACATGTGAACTGGAACGACAACCTTGGGTAACCTGCCTTGTTTTTTGGCGTCTTCGAGTTTTCTCTCAAGTGCCACATGACACATATTGAATGTACGTGGGTCGATGTCCACAAAGTCCACCCAAGCTCCGCAATACAAGCCGCAGTTGGCAGAGGCGACAAATGTGATGGCACTTGTCCAAAGCCAGTCTCCCGCTGCTAAGTCGAGTGCTAAACACGCGATGTGGAGTGCGGATGTCGCACTGTTCACAGCAATGCCATGTTTTGCATGGCAGTACGTGGCCAAAGCACTCTCAAAAGCGGGCACGACAGGGCCTTGCGTCAGAAAGTCTGAGCGCAAGACATCCACAACCGATTGAATATCGGCCTCAGAGATGGACTGCCGCCCATAAGGAATAATTTCGTATGAATTTTTCATATCGAATGTCATTTTTCCGTCGTTTTTATATGTTCACAGAGAACCAAAGCAATTAACAGACCAGCCAATGTGAGTTGGCACACCTTCTGCTTAGTAGATGTCATTCAAGCTAAATCGTCGGAAAGCCGACGCTATTTGTATGCACAAAGACATGGACATCTGCGATCAATCCATCCTCATTACAGGAGGCACGGGCTCTTTTGGTAAAGCATTTGTGAGATCGGTGCTTGACCACTGCCCGAAGATTAAGCGCCTGGTTGTTTTTAGCCGTGATGAACTCAAGCAGTATGAAATGCAGCAAGAGTTTCCCAAGGATAAGTACCCAGCCCTTCGCTTCTTTATTGGTGATGTCCGTGACGCCAGTCGTCTATCGCGCGCCATGGAAGGTATTGATACCGTGGTGCACGCAGCTGCGTTAAAGCAAGTGCCAGCGGCTGAATACAACCCATTTGAATTCATCAAGACCAACATACTTGGCGCACAGAATGTGATCGAGGCATGCCTAGATAAGGGTGTCAAACGCGTGGTAGCACTCTCTACAGACAAAGCAGCCGCCCCCATCAATCTTTACGGCGCAACCAAGCTTTGCAGCGACAAGCTTTTCATTGCAGCAAATAATTTCAAGGGCGATCGCGACTTGCGATTTTCGGTTGTACGCTACGGCAACGTCATGGGGTCAAGAGGATCAGTTATTCCCTTTTTTCTTAATATGGCCAAAACAGGCGTACTGCCAATCACCGATGCTGCTATGACACGATTCAACATCTCGCTAGACGATGGTGTTGAAATGGTTTTATGGGCACTTGAGCATGCCTTGGGTGGGGAAATCTTGGTACCCAAAATTCCCTCCTACCGAATTAAAGATGTTGCAGAAGCTATTGGGCCAAGCTGCAAGCACGAACTTGTTGGTATCCGTCCAGGCGAAAAACTGCACGAAGAAATGATCACCAGTAGCGACAGCCCTAGTACGATAGATTTAGGCAGTTATTACGCAATTTTGGGGGCAGGCTTAGAAAATCGGATGTCTGAGTATATGAATGCCCTTAATGCCAAACAAGTCCCTGCAGGATTTGCCTATGAGTCAGGCACTAACCCAGATTTTCTGAGCGTTCATCAAATCCGAGGACTCATTAAAAATCACATTAACCATGAATTTCAACCTATTTAAGGATTTGAGAAATGAACTATCAAACTGAACAAGAGAAATTTTGGGCGACAGAATTTGGAAATGACTACCTAGTAAGGAATGATGGTGAGCCTCTCATTGCATCAAATATTGCATTATTTTCCAAAATATTACAGTCGGCCCCAAACATTAAATCTATAGCTGAACTCGGTTGCAATATTGGTCTCAATTTAAGAGCTTTGAAACGTATTAATCAAGAACTTGATCTGCGTGGCTATGAGATCAACCCACTGGCAGCTCAGGCCGCAGCTAATGAGGAGTTAGGGCAGGTTGTGAACACGACCATCACAGAGCCGTTAGGAAAGGACAAAAAGTTTGATTTGACTTTCACCAAGGGCGTTCTGATTCACATCAATCCAGAAAGACTGGATACGGTTTATGAGAACCTTTATGCACTCTCTAATCGATATATATTGGTGTGCGAGTACTACAACCCGTCACCTGTGGTGATTGAATATCGCGGCCATCAAGATCGTTTATTCAAACGAGATTTTGCTGGCGACTTAATTTCAAAATACAATTTGCGACTCTTGGACTATGGGTTCAATTATCATCGAGACCCATACTTCACCAATGACGACACGACGTGGTTTTTGATGGAAAAACTATAATTTCCTAATAAGTTCAGGTATGTGTAGCATTTGCTCTGCTAAATGCTGCCCCTTTTGGGCTATAAGAGGGGTAACACATGCATACCAAGGATAATGATCGGTTTGACCGAGAAGCATCCAATTAGGCTGTGTCAATAAGTAGGTAGGGACATTACAAACGCCAGCGAGTGAGCTAACAGCGGTCCCAACCGTCACAACTGCGTCAAGATTTTTAATTAGACCCAACACATTCTCTAAGTCATTCTTAAGATCCAAGTCTGTCCAGCGAAGTATACTTATTCCTAACTCAGCCTCAATTTGGATTAGCTCAGCCTCACAGTCGCCGTATTGCAAATTTACAAATTGAAAATCAGATTGGCATAGTAATTCTTTCCAGTCTAAAAGTGCTGTGTAATTTAAGTTTCTTGCAATAGAGAATACGCCGCTTCTCCAACAAATACCCACAAGTTTCTTGTGCTTATGAGCTGCCAAACGATTGCTAAATGTTTCGACATTGGATTCTAGAATAGTTAAATTAGTATTTACATTAGAAAAACTTTGAATGCTACGTCGGTAAATTCTAGGAAGGGATCCAATCGCACATTGAACATCAAAATCTATTTTCACTGGAAAAAAATCTGGTCCAATAGATTCCGCTCTGACACTGAAAGAAGGGAAGGTACGACTAAAAATATCAACTAATCTAGATTCGCATTCCAATATCACTTTGATTCCTGCTTTTGACAAGTCATGTAAGCATGTCGAAAACTCAATTTCATCGCCAAGGCCTTGCTCTCGCCAAATAAGAAGAGTTTTCCCCTCCAAATTTTCACCATTCCATTTAGGCTGAATAAATTTCCTTTTTGATCGCTGGGCTGCATTAGGCAATAAAGACCCATAGCCGAAGTCATATAAATCCCAACCCTCGCTTAAGTTACCCGTATGAAGATAAGCGTACCCCAAGTAATATTTAACTAAATCTCTTTCGCTAGGCGATAAATCATCCATTTTTAACAATTTTTCATACAGAATAATTGCTTCTTGATGATTTCCTAGCTTAACTTCAATTTGGGCAAGATTAATAGCAGTAGGAACATATTTTGGATTAATTTGATAGGCTGTTAATAAAGCCTCGCGTGATTCAGAGATCATATGCAAATCTCCGAAAGCTGTTCCTAAGTTATTGTAACCTATTGAATCTCCGGGTCTAATTTCAATAGCTTTAAATGCTAATTTCAGGCATTCTTCCGGTTGCCCCATAGACTGATAAATGTTGCATAAGTTAATATAAGCATCAAACTTATTCGGATCAAGTTCTAAAACATATTCAAGAATATTTTTGGCGTCCTGTTGACGATCGCACCGAATTAAGCCCACAGAAAAATTCACTAAAGCGGTGATATTTTTACTGTCTATCTCAACTACTTTTGCGTAGTCGGCTACGCCTGCTTCATAATTCTCAGAACGTAAGTTTGCCTCACCTCTAATCATTAAGCACTCTATATTATTAGGTTGACTTAATAAGATCTCGTCCGCATATGAAATCGCCCTCAAGTAATGTCCAGCTTGAAGCGCTTTTTGAGCATTTTTGAAGGTTTTAATTAATTTATTCATAAAAAAAGGGGAAGGTTACCCTTCCCCAATTTTATAGCTCAAAACTGCTTATTTCAGCAATGAGAGCACGGACTGCGATGACTGGTTCGCCTGTGCCAACATTGCTGTAGCTGCCTGAGAGATGATCTGCGACTTAGCCAAACTTGTGGTTTCAGTAGCGTAGTCAGTGTCCAGAATACGGCTGCGCGAAGCACTCATATTTTGTGAACTTTCTGCCAAGTTGTTGACAACGACATCCAGGCGGTTATTCAACGCACCTGACTTAGCTTGGGCGGCACTAACTGTGTTGATCGCTGCATCAATTGCTGTGATAGCTTGGCTAGCACCTGCAGATGAGCTCACGTCAACTTGGTTAATTTTCACACCGTTATCTGTACCACCAAAAGTGCCTTGACGGAAGCCAAGTTTCTCCAAGTTAGTGATTCCATTTGAACCAGCTTCAACTTTGAATGCGTTGTCTGATGAAAGAGTAACAGTTGAAATAAATGTTGCGGCAAGTGCTGATGTGTCGCTTGTTCCAATTGTCAGGCCTGTTAAACCGAGGGCGGCAGCGCCAGCCGATGAGCCGATGTTGATGTTACGGCCATCTGCAGCTGTCAATTCGACTCCGTCACCCACAGCTTTTGCGGTCACACCTGTTCGACCAGCGTACTGGTTAATTGAATCAACCACACCATTACGGCTAGTAGAGTTCACAGTGAAAGTAACACCGTTCAACATTACTTGGGCGTTAGAAGCAGCTGCTGTAAAACCTTCACCACGCAGGATGTTCGGAGCGGCTGATGCAGTGACTCCTGTCTGGCTAGATTTACGGTTGATAGCGGCAGCAATTGCAATCGCAGTAGTACTTGCCACTGAAGAGAGTGGGCCTGTATTTGAGGCTGTATCGTCGGTAGTATTGGCTTGCCCAATTGCGACACCGTTGATGATCATTGAATTGGCGTTCATCAAACCCTGCAAGGCTGACGTGGGAGCAGTCGCAGCAGCAGGATTGGTTCGCTTAAGGGACGTGAAGGTAGCAGTATCTGCCTTGTAGGTTCCCATACGCAAGCCGCTCATGGCCTCAACGTCATTCGCTGTAACACCATCTTTGATGCCTACGTTGATGTCACGCCCATCCAAAGTGTATAGAGAGAATGAACCGACCATTGTTGCTGCGTCTGCAAGGCCTAATGCAGTGCTAGTTGTTCCAGTCGTCACAATGTTGCGGCCATCTGCAGCAGTCAAGGTGATACCTGTGTCATCGCTTTGGGTGTCTGTTGCAACTACACCCGTCAGTGCTGCTTTTGCGTTGATTGCGGCAACAGCGGTTGCTCGTGTAATTGAAGTGGAAACCGCAGATGTTGAGAAGCTGTCAATCGACACGCCGTTAATTGTCATTGCCACTGTTGATGCAGCAGCTGTCGTGTCCATTCGTTGACCAGACATCGTTGTGGTACCCGCTTTGGCAAATACGCCGCTGGCGTTTGCAACTTTGTTGATTGCAGCGGCCTTCGCAATGGCGCTTGCAGAAGCAGCAGTGGCAGGCGAAGCAGGGTCATCAGATGCCAATGAAGCACCAACCGCTACACCGTTAATAAGCAATGCACCAGCTGAGAATGCATCAAAGTTAGTATCAGCAGTGTAAGTACCACCTACTGACGAAAGAGAGGCGCGAGAGCCCACACCAATGTCCTTGGTTTGAAGAGACGCAAAACCCACGGCCATCGTATCGCCAGCGTTGACGCCCGTTTGAATCTTCAAGTTTTGTGCTGAACCGTCAAGCAACTTGATGTTGTTGTGGTTAGTTTTCTTGGCAATGTCGTCAATTTGCGTTTTGAGTTGAGCAACTTCAAGTTGGATGCTTGCACGATCAGAATCGTTGACAGTGCCCGTACTAGCTTGAACAGCCAATTCACGCATGCGCTGCAAAATGTCGTTCACATTAGACATGGCGCCTTCGGCTGTCTGGGTCATGGAAATCGCATCGTTAGCATTTTGAGTTGCCTTAGCAATGCCACGGATTTGGGAAGTCATGCGGTTAGTGATGGCCAGGCCGGCTGCATCATCTTTAGCGGAATTGATTTTCGAACCTGTGGACAAGCGCTCCATGGCTTGGCTCAGTTTCAAACCGCTTGCGCGTGAGGACTCTTGTGCAACAAGAGCGTTGATGTTGGTGTTGATGACTGTCATGGTGTTACTCCTAGAAAGATGGAATTACCGAAAAAATTACAAGAAGTTCTCTTGATGGGCTATAGATCGACAAGAAAAAAAAAAGCTTTAATTTAAAAGCGATTAAATTTTTGAGTTAAGCAACAATCCTTTGAGTGCATCAAAGTTATGTGCCACCTTCACTACTGCTTGCGTGGGAATTTGACGTACCACTTCGCCTGTCTCTTCGTTCTTGACGGTGATGATTGGAATCTCAAGGCTTGGGTCAATCGTGAAGGACAAGTTACGACCGTTTTGCAGCATCATTTGGTTGAGCCGCTCGATGGACTGAGAGAGGTGCTTCTGCATCTCAATCGGATCAGCCTTGATCTCGGCTTTTTTAATAGGCGCTATTGCTACGTTCGGTTTCTCTGGGGCAGCACTAAGCTCCTGCCTTGCCGACTGCAAGACAGGGGGAGTCAATTGCCCTGATACTGGGGCGAATCTTGAGTTAATTTCGTGGACCATACGACCATCCTTTTCTGAGCCTTTAAGCAGGCTCGACAAAAGGTAGATCGACCCCAAGCTGTAAAACTTGAGGGATTTTTTGAAAAAATTTAATGGATCGGTCGCGGGACCAGGTAAATACTTACGCGCTATTGGTTAGCCTGTTTTCCCGGTATAGGTTGCCATCATGCCGTCAAAGGTGGCCTTCAGGCTGGTCTTCTGGCTGTTGACTGAGCCTACCAAGCTGTTCATGGTCGCAAACTGCTTCTGGTAACGGGCCAGCATGCTGTCCATCCTGGTGTTGAGCTTGGTCAGGTCTTCCTGGTACTTGCTGTTTTGATTTGTGGCGTTGGTACTCTGAGTAATCAACGGACCCGTGGCACTCAGAAGCTTGTCCAGCTTTCGGTAGGCGTCACCGACAATGCCAGCAGGTGTTGTGCCGTAGGCCGTGACGTTGTTTTGGTTGCCCGTCAGGGTCTTGACGACGTCTTCATAGTTGTCGGTCAGGGCCGAAGTTAGCTTGGTGCTGTCTGCAGTTAGTACACCCGACTGGTCAACGCTGAGACCCAATTGCCACAGAGCCCCCACCTTAGTGCCAGGGGTCGAGGATGCCCCAAAAAACACGTTTTTGAGTTGCTGCTTCACCATCCGCACAGTAGAGTCGCCCACCAGGGTAGCGCCATAGGTAGGTACCGTCGACTTGGGGTCGGAGACAACACTCAGCATGCTCATGGCGTCGTTGTAGGCGCTTACCAATGCATTGATGTTGGTGGTGACTGCCGTGTTGTCACGGGTCAGCTGCACGGTTGCTGGGCTGCCAGCCGTGGTGAGTGCCTTCAGGTTGAAGGTAGCGCCCTTGACCACATCGGTCAGCGTATTGCTCGAACGGGTGTAGCTGACACCATCGACCTTGACCTGCGCATCAACGGCAGTTTGGTTACTCGCTTCGGTCGGCAAGAACACGGTTTGCGAGGTTGAGACTGCGATGTCTGTGACGTTTGTGAGGCTGCTGGTGCTTGTAAATGTCAGGCCTGCGTTGCCCGCAGAGCTTGCACCTGCGTTAAAACCTGACAGAGATCCACTGAACAAACCCTTGGTCAGCCCCGTCGGCAGGGCGCCACCAGATTGAATTCCCGAAAAGGCAGCAGCAACTTCGGCGGCTGTGGTCGTGTCGGTGGCGGTGTAGGTTAGGCCAGCAACGGTGACGGTCTGCCCGGCACTCATGGGTTTGAAGGTGACCGCGCTGCTTTCTGTTCTTTGGGTGATGCCTGTCGTGGTTTGCACAGCAGGTGCAGTCGGGGCGGAGACCAAAACAGCGGTACCGGTTGCCACCGTGATAGCCGCACCCGACGGCGCAGCAGTACTGGTAAAGGTCAATACCCCGCCACCCGCAGAGGCCAGGGCTGAGTCGTACCCTGTTAGGGTGCCATTGAGAGTCCCGATGGTGGTGGATTGTGAGTCACTAACTGAAACATTTGATTTACTAGTGCCAGCCGTTAAACCTGCGAAGGCCTGGGTGACTTGGTCTGCCGTGACGTCTACGGTGGCCTTGAAGGTCATGCCGCCGACCGTCACGGTCTGGCCTGCCAACAGGTCTGTGAAAGTCACATCCGAACTGTCTTGGGTAGGGATCAGGGCATTAGCATCCCCAGGGATAGTGTTCACACCAGGCAAGGCAGGTGCTGTGACAAGGGACACCGCACCTGTTGCGGGTGATATGTGCGTGCCAATCGTCCCGGGGGTAGCGCTCGTGAAAGTGATTGCGTTTCCACTCACAGCACCAGTCGAAAAGCCTGTCAAGGTCCCAGATAGCTTACCGATGACTTGCCCACCGTTACTGATGTCGTCATTTTTTGTTGTATTCGCAGTCAGGTTCGAGAATGCTGCCGCAACCTGAGCCGCGGTTGTGTTGGCAGTCGCCGTGTAGGTGAGGCCCGCAACCCTGACGGTCTGACCGGCCGTCAGGGCGGTGAATGTAACTCCAGAGGTTTCAGTGATTGTCGAGGGCACGCCCTGTGCGGTGGACACGGTTGGCGTTAACCCAGTCGAGGTGTTTCCTAAGCCCGACAGGTTGAATGAGTTTTGAGCGCCCTGCAACCCCATCAACACGATCTTGTAGGGTGCCACTGAGCCGTCACCGGTGTTCACAAGTTGCGCTGTCACGCCCGCTGTTTTGGCATCCGTTGACGCGTTGATCGCATCGACGACACCTTGTGGTGTGTCACTGCCAGCCACCACACTGATCGTGGCGGACACGCCCTTGCCCGTTGTCAGCGTCAATGACATGGCGTTGCCACCATTGAGCGAGACCGAACCGGAGGCCATGGACTGGCTCACGGTGCGTTGTGAGCGGGCGAGCCTGAGAACTTCTACATCGTGACTACCCGTCACAGCAGAAGTACCAGCCGTCATATCAAACGCGGTCGTGTTGCTATTGGCAACTGACAACGTGTTGTAGCTGGACTGGTCCTTCAGCGCAGCGAGCGCGGTCTGGACCTGGGAGACCACATATGAAACCGCAGACAGGCCAGATATCCGAGACTCATTCTTCGTGATCTTGGTATTAATTGCATTGGCCAGCGGCGTTTTTTCAGCCGAGACCAAGTTTTGGGCCAAGGCGTTCACGTCTGTGCCAGAACCTGCGCTCAAAGAGTTGATCAGGCTCTGTGCCGCGGCCTTGTTTGAGGCCGCAAGCTGACTTGCTGATAGCGCAGGCGTTGCAGTGCTAGCAGTGTTGGTTGTAGAACTTACAGCAGTAGTGGCCATGAATACTCTTTTTGATGCTTAGGTGATCGGCTTAGCTCAGAAAAACTTTAGAAACTTAATTCATGTATTTGAATAAATTCAACTGAGAAATCTTGGCAAAGCTGCTCTGGGCAGCCTCCAAGGCCAATTGGTCTCGACTCATCTTCGTGACCGCAGAGGTGTAGTCAAGGTCCTGAACGTCAGAACGTGTGGTCTTGAGGCGCAGCACGATCTCGTCGAGAACGCCGTTTTGCATGTCCACCACGTTCATGTCGTCACCCACTTGGGCAGTGGCGTCACTCACCCCTTGCTGCATGGTGGTCAGCTCTGAGATCCCGAGCTGGATGTTGTTGTGGTCCGAGTTCTTTACTGCAGCCGTCAAGTCATCAATGGCCTTGAAGAAGCCAACACCGACCTGCCCGCCCTTGCCATCACCACGCACGACCTTGGTGAAAGCATCGGTACCGGGCATGTTCAGGTTCATCCGGCGGCTATCGCCGACGATGATTTTCATGCGCGACTGGTCGCCCTGGTAGATGACTTGTCCCTTTGCATCGGCACCAAACGCGGGCTGTCCCACACGGCTTCCGGAAAATAAATAGTTGCCGTTGGCGTCTTGCGTATTTGCAAGGCTCAGGGCCTGGTCGCGCAACGAGCTTAGTTCCTGAGAGATCGTGTTGCGATCGGCCGTGCTTAAGGTGTCGTTGGCCGCCTGGATGGCGAGCTCTTTCATTCGTGTTAAGACATCACTCGTGTTTTTAAGCGCTGTCTCCTGCGACTGCAGACGCGTGTTGACAGACTTCAATGTGTCCTGGTAACTCGCCTGACGTGCCAACTCAGACTCGAGTCGAGTGACCAAGGCGGCCTTGTCAGGCGAGTCGCTGGGTTTGACGATCTGCAAACCAGTCGACAGCTGCATCTGGGTCTTTGTGAGCTCACCCTGAACGTTACCAATCTGGTTGGATGCGTTATTGAAGAAGAGTGTTGTTGATATTTTCATGATCTACCGCCGTTATCGAATCTGATTGATGGCATCAAATAGCGTGCCCGATATTTGCAACGCTTTGGCACAGGCTTGGTAGGCCTGCTGATAGCGAATTAAGTCTGAGGCCTCTTGGTCCAAGTTCACGCCCGAGACCTTGTCGCGAGCCGCAACGGCCTGATCGTTCACAACGGTCATGGCTTGCTGGTTAATGTTGGCCTGTTGGGCCAGATTACCGACGTTGTTGATCTGGTCGATGTAGCTGTTCGCAATAGTCTTGCCATTAAGAACGGGCTTCTTGTTGAGATCGACCATGTTCAACATGTTGACGTTGTTACCCAAGCCGTCACTGTTGCCATCGACCTGAAAGACATCGCCAACGCTTGGGGCGTGGCTCAGCTTGATTTGCAGGCCTTCGAAAGAGATCAGTGGCTCAAGAACCGTTGGGTCGTAGTGCCTGTCAGCGAGTTCCGTGCCCGTCTTGGTGTCGATGATGCTGTAGCGATCTGCCGCCGTGAACTTAACGCTCAGGGACTGGCTGCGCAAGCTGTCGCGCTGATTCGCAGGCTGTCCTGTAAAGCTGGTGGACACCGCCGCAGCGCCTTTGGCGGTGACAAACACCAACAAATCGTCGGGACAGCCGCCGTCAATATAGGCCGCCGTTCGCAAGCCGATCTTGCTCAAATCAAACGGCGTTCCAGACTGGTCGTAGGGAGGAGTTCCATACGAGCCAAAGGACATGCGAATGTCAGACTTCGCTGAGTTTGAGCTCGAGCTCAGCAACTGCTGCAGCCTCTTGCTCACGTCATAGTCAAGTGGTTCGAGCCCGAGCGCGTTTTGACCGTAATTGCCGAGGGCGTCCTTGCCAGGCCCAATCGAGATGCTCTTTTGAGCCTTCGAATCGGTGACGCTCAGGATCAGGTCGTTGTTTGCATCAAGCGACGCCGAGACGCCTGTCTGCCCAACCTTGGAGTTGAGCCGTGCCAGCATATCCGTCATGTTCGACAGCTTTGGATCTGCCTGTAACTCGACACCGGCTGACTTGACGTTCAGCGTATTCGCAATACTGACGTCCGTCATGGCCGCGCCAATTGGCTGGACCACAAGTTTTCCTGCCGCCACCGTTGCAATGAAAGAGTCGGAGAAGCGTGGCACTTGTTTGCCAGCGCTTGCAGATGACGTCAACCCAGCAGTAGACACGCTGAGTGACATGGCGCTCAGCTCACGCTTGGGAACTGCAGCGTCGGTGACAACGAGTCGCCCAGATGCGTCGGCTGTGACGTTCAAGTTTGCGCCGCCAGACAAGGCCTGCAAACCCGTCTGAATTTTGTTCGCAAGCTCTGCTACTGTGGCGGGACTGACGGCCAAGGTGATTGGCCCTAAGTTCAGGGTGGAATTGCCAACCTTGATCGAAAAGCCGCTAAACGCGCCCAAAGCCTCTGGCGTACCAAAACCAATGTCGGAGAGCGCAAGGCTAGATCGATCATTCAGGGTGTCTTGCAGTGTGGCCGCGTTCAGTGCGGGAATCGTCCCAAACTGCGTACTGAAAGCTGTACCGTTAGCGGGCAGCGTGTAAGACGCTTGGGCGATATTGATCCCATTGATCTGCAATGGTTTATTGAAATCCAAGCTCGTGGCTGCCACTCGCAGGTCTGGAACCTGCTGGACCATACGAACTTGACCGCTGTAATTTGCGGCCTGAAGGTTCAAGGCATTGCCGTCAGGCGTCGTATTAATTTTGATATCAGCGCCCTGTGGGTCACTGATCACGAGTTCGCCAGCACTCGCAACCGCAGCCCTAACACCAGCAGCAGAGTTGTTGATTGCCAAGACGAGCTGATCGAGGGTCTTGTACCCCGTGATATTTTGGCCATTGATGACTAAGGGCTTCGCGAAGTCAAGCTGCGCCGTAGACAGGCGAATCTCAGAGAACGCCTCTGCACGGATGCCAGTCTGTGAGAGCGTGCTATTTTGTAAGGTGACACCGCCAATGGCAGCACCAATAGTCCCTGCGGCAATGTTGAGGTTGAATCCCTTGATAGCCCTTCCTTGGCTGTCAGAGACCATCATGTTCGCGTCCTTGTAATCAACGCTGATGCTCGTGCTCTTATCAAGCGCACGCAGGCTGTCTTGGAGTTGCTTGGCAAGATCAGGCAAGTTGTTGGCAGTCAATCCGTTTGCACTGAGGGTGACACCACCCACGGAGAAGCTATAAGAATCGAACGAAGGCGCGCCAGGGGCAAGGCCGTTGCCAAACTGAATGTTCTTTACGGTTGCGGTTGAGGTGCCATTGATCCAATCTGCCACAGAGTTTGCAGGCGACTGAACCGATGTGTCCCCAGGGCTTGCACCTTGGTAGTCGGTAACCGTCAGGTTGCCGACCGGATTTCCGTTGGCCAACGCCAATGAAAAATCCGAGATCGTGCGACCCTTTGTGTCGTTGATCAGCAAACCACCGACATTGGCTGTCACGCTGACGCCCAAAAGACCAAGTGATTGAATTTTTGTTTGAATCTGGGAGGCGAGGTCGGGCAAGTTTGTGGCCGTCAATCCCTGAGCATCAAACTTGTTCCCCCCAATAGTTAGACTCACAGAGGCGGGGACTGCCCCGACAGGGTTAAAGAGGTTTGTAACCGTCGCTTTTGAAATGGGTGCTAAGTTGGCACCACTGATATTGCGGCCCTGAGAGTCGCTGATCTGAATATCCTCGCCATTATGCGAGGTCGAAGCCTTGAGTCCAAATGCCAACAAGCCTAGGTTGAGGGCGTTCGTCAAGTCAGGCACAGTGGCAGCGTTAGCACCGGGAATGGTCAGGCTGATGGGTTGACCGTTCACCAACGCGCTAAACGACACATCGGGTTTAACCACAGCAGCACCAACGTTGAGCCCCTTGACCAAGACGCCAGTGCCGTTTTGTGGAACGAATGCTGACAAGCCAACCCCATTGAGGGTCAAGGCGCCCGCCTCTATCGCCCCAAGACTAGACAACCTGTCGGTGGTCATCACCGCAGGCATGGGGACAGGCGGCATCGCAGCACCAAACTTGTCGAACTGTGTAGCCTGCAAAGAGCTCGCCTTGGCACCGTAAAAAATGTCTAAGCCTCTGTAAGCATTGGCCCCAGACTTGTTCAGGTACTGGTCAGAGTAGGTTGCATTTGGCTCAAAGCCATTTGCAGGTGTGAAGAGCTGAAATTTTTGAGTTTCGGTTAGGGCACGGCCGAGGAGCTGACGGCCATCTTTGGTCATCACCTGGAGTTGTTGGTTTGGGGACGCCTGATTTAGATAGAAGGTGGCCTTAACACCTGCAGACAAAGATGTCACAGGGGTGTATTCATTGGCGCCATCGACCTTGAAGGTCACCCCGGCTGTCGCGTTGGGGTTGTTCACAAGGCTAGGATTGCTGAGAGCTGTCTGCGGTGTAGCACCGCTGTACATAACACTCACACGGGTGTTACTGACGTTCTGACCGCCCTCTGAGACCCTAAACTGTGACGCAGTAGCCACGCGCTTTGCATCGGAGATCAAAATTTTCATGCCCGCCGCAGCTTGGGTCGCAGCAGGGTCCAAAGAAAAAAGATCCTGGCCTGTTTGACCGTACGCATCGATACCGTTTTGCTGGATCGCATTGGTTTCAGTGACAAATGTCTTGGCCAGTTGGTTCAAATTTTTCTGGGCAGGCTCAAGCACCTGAGTGATGAACGAGTTGTAACCACCGATCTGGCCGCCACTCACATTGCTCAGCGTCTCTGTCTTGCCGTAAGGGTCAAGGACGAGCTCAGCCTTGCTGCCCTGTTGTGAGTTGATACCGATCGGGCGAGACTTGATCCCGTCCACAACCACACCCTGCGTAAATGTTGTCCCCAAGCTGACGCTTACAGATCCATTCGTCGTATAGCTCACCTTAATCCTGACCAAGTCAGACAACTGCCTCAAAGCAAGGTCGCGACGGTCTAACAACTCGGGGGGTTGATTTTCGAGGTTTGGCTCTTTCGTCAGACTCTGGTTGATAAGGGCCAATTGACTGGTCAGTGTGTTCACCTGCGTGGCGCAACTCTCTAGGCCCTGACGAGTCTCAGTGCTCACCAAGTCCATCTGTGTTGACAACTCGCCAAAGCGAGAGCCAACGCCATCAGCGGAATTGATAAACGAACTACGCAAAACAGTAGACGCTGGGTCAGCGGACAGTGCACTGGCGGATGCAAAGAATGTATCTAACGCCGAGCTCAATCCAACGTTCTTGTCACCCAAGATGTCCATCACGCGCTTGGCGTAGTCCACCATCGGCTTTTGGCTCGACAGGTCACTGGCGCTGTTACGCAGGTTGGACTCTGCAAAGGAGTCAAACTGACGCTTGATCGTGTCCAGCAAGACGCCTGTACCGATGTACATGCTCGCCTCTTTCTTTGGGGCGGAGTCTTTCAAGACAACGTCTTGCCGTGAATACCCTTCAGTATTCACGTTCGCAATGTTGTTACTCACCGTGCTCAATGCACGCTGATAGGCCCCGATGCCGTTGCTGGCAATGCCAAGCATGTCACTCATTTACGGCCTCCAGAAAATGGTGCCTTGAACTCGTTCAAGCTCTTGAGTGGCAGGGGTTTCTCCAAAGCAAAGCCTCTGCTTAAATCTGCGGCTGTTGGCAGCGGCAAAGGTACCTGCTTTGGATTCAATGGAATGGACTTGCTACGCGCGTTTAAGAGTGCCTCTGTACTCAATGGGGGCGTAGTCTGCAGTTTCACAGCACGCTCCATGAAGTCGCCCACACCCATAGCACCGCGCTTGGACATCTGCAGGGACACTTCTTTGTCGAACATGCCCTCGAAGGTTTCCAAAGCCTGCGATTGGTTGTCCTCATCCTTCATGGGCGCATTTGCCTCACGCATGGACTTCAGCATCATCTGGATGAAGAGACCTTCAAACTGTTGGGCCGACTCTTTCAGTGCGCTGCTTTGATCTTTCTGAGCCTTGCCACGCAGCTCGCCCAGACCCGAAAAGTCCGTGTAGGACCGGGCAGCAGAGTTGTCAACGGGGCTGTTCATGTGAGTTCTCGCTTAAATGATGACCAGCTCGGCGCGCAGGCTGCCGGAGCTTTTCAAGGCTTCAAGAATGGCGATCAAGGCCGAAGGCGTGGCGCCCACTTGGTTGACCGCATCCACAATTTGACGCAGCTCGACACCGGGCTGGAACAAGAACATCGGTTTGTTAGGCTCGGCCACAGCGATGTCAGCGTTCTGGACGGCCTGGGTCTGGCCACCGGCTAATGCATTCGGTTGCGACACTTCATTGGTTGCAGTAATCGCAACAGAAATGGTGCCGTGCGAGACCGCAGCAGCGGTCACACGAACTGAGCGGTTGATGACCACCGTGCCGGTACGCGAGTTGATGACCACACGCGCTGGAGGCTCGCCTGGGGTGATGTCTAACGCTTCGACTTCACTCATGAAGGCGACGCGTTGATTCAAGTTTTTAGGTGCTCGTACCGATACCGATACACCATCAATGGCTTGTGCCACATCACCACCAAATTTTTTATTGATGGCGTTGACGATGGCAGTCGTTGTGGAGAAATCGTTTTCACGGATGTTGTAAATCACGTTTTCAGCAGATTCGAATGGCGTGTCGACCACCCGTTCCACAATCGCGCCGCCAGGAATGCGGGCGGATGTAGGCACACCAATTTGTATTTTTGAACCTGCCGCACTGGCATCAATGCCGGTGGCCGTCAATGCACCTTGTGCCAAGGCATAAATTTCACCATCGACACCGCGCATGGCGGTCATGATCAAGCTACCACCGCGCAGGTTAGAAGCCTTACCGATGGCTGATACGTTGATGTCAATGCGCTGGCCCGGTTTGGCAAAACCAGGCAAATCTGCCGTCACCAAAACAGCGGCTGTGTTTTTGATATCAACACGGGCTGCGGTGGCGGCTGTTTCAAAGTCGGTCAAGGGACCGTCAATGCGAACCCCCATTTGCGAGAGCATGGCTTTCATGCTTTGCGTGGTGAACGGGACTGAGGCATCATCGCCCGTGCCTTGCAAGCCGACCACCAAACCATAACCAATCAATTGGTTCGGGCGTTGGGCCGCCAACGTGGCCAAGTCTTTGACGCGGTCAGCTTGTGCAGCACCTGTGGCTAAAACACACAGGCTGGTCACACATATGCGCAAGAGCGAAGATAATTTTTTCATAATTAAAACGGCCAGAATTTGTGCATCAAACTCGTGCCCCAACCCGCGCGGGTTGCATTGGCCAAGTCGCCTGATCCACGGTAAGCAATTTGTGCATTGGCCAAGCGGCGTGATTGCACAGTGCTGTTGGGGCCGACGTCTTCAGGACGGATCACGCCTGAGACTTGAATCACTTCGGTGCCTTCAGAGAGGCCGAGTTTTTTCTCGCCACGAACCATCAAATTGCCATTGGCCAAGATTTCAACCACCGTCACTGCAACAGAGCCAGACAAAGAGGCTTGTTGATCCGCCTTCCCTGACCCCTTGCTGCTGTCATTGTTGGCGTTGACGTTAATGCCATTCAAAAATGGTGAGAAGCCACCAATCTTGGCATTGAGACCCGAGGGCAATGAGTTTTTAGACTCGCGGCTGACATCGGTGTTTTGGGTGCGTGCAGCTTGTGTGGATTCGTTCAACAACACAGTGATGATGTCACCCACCTGATAGTTGCGGCCACGGCCAAACCAGGCATCACTTTGCCGGTTGCTGTAAATGCCGCCGGTGGCAACTTTTTGCCGGTCAGCGGCAAGTGGGTACACCGGTTGAAACTCTGGCGAGGGGCGCAACACCATGTCGACAGGTTCGGTGGCGCAGCCTTGCAGCAGATAAACAATAGCGAATAGAGCGAGAATTCGAAGGGCGATCATGATGGGCCTCGTTACATGTTTTGGTTCATGAACTTCAACATGCCGTCGACCGCAGAGATCGCCTTGGAGTTGATTTCGTAAGCGCGTTGGGTTTCGATCATGTTGACCATTTCCTCAACCACGTTCACGTTAGAGGCCTCTAGTGAGCCTTGTTTGAGTGCGCCGCCGCCATTGAGGCCAGGCGTGAGGATCTGTGCCACGCCACTCGCTTGTGAGGCCTCATACAAGTTATTACCAATCGGCTTTAAGCCACTTGGATTCACAAAGCGTGCAATTTGCACTTGGCCAATGTTTTGTGCACCCCCACCTGCATCCAACTCGGCTGAGACGGTACCGTCTTGACCAAATGTCACAGCAGCGGTGTTGCCAGGAATGGTGATCGCGGGAATAAGTGGAAAGCCAGAAGCGGTCACGACTTGACCTGTGCTGCTGATCTTGAAGTTACCGTCCCGTGTGTAAGACGTGGTGCCGTCTGGCATTTGAATTTGGAACATGCCATTGCCCATGATCGCCAAGTCAAGTGGCGATTGGGTGTTGATCAAGTTGCCCTGTAAGTGCAGCTTCTCAGTGGCATTGATCTTCACACCGGTACCGAGCATCAAGCCCGTGGGCGATAAGGTGTTGTTGGTGGTTTGACCACCGGGTTGTTTGACGTTTTGATAGAGCAAGTCTTCAAAAACGGCACGGTCACGCTTGAAGCCAGTCGTATTCACGTTGGCCAAGTTGTTCGAGATGACGTTCATGCGCGTCTGCTGCGCGTCAAGACCCGTCTTGGCTACCCACAATGATGCGTCCATGGCTTTAAGCCCCCTTTAATCTGTCAAATTCAAGACACCTTCATCATGGAGGCGCCCGACTCATCGTTGGATTTGCTTTCCTTGATCATCCGAACCTGGTGCTCAAACGAGCGGCTCTGTTCAATCAGCTTCACCATCGATGCCATTGGATTGACACTGCTGCCTTCTAAAGCCTGCGGTGTCAAAGAAACTGGCTCAGGACCAGTTGCAAAGTCCGTGCCAAGTGGTTTTTCGTCAACCCGAAACAAACCGTCTTCGCGTTTGATCAGGTTCGTGGTGCTGGCATCACGCAGCAACAGGGTGGCAATCAGCTGTTCTTGCGGAACGCCTTGCTGGGTGGGGTCTGAGGCGAAAATTTCGCCTGCTTTGGTGATGTTGATGCGAAACCCCACAGGAATGGTGATAGGGCCGCCATCTTGACTTTGCACCATGTGGCCAGACCCCGTCTCCAACACGCCATTCGGGTTGAGTCGTAGGTCACCACGGCGGGTGAATGCCAGTTTTCCGTCATTGCCCGTGACGCCCATGACGGTTTTGTGGTTCAAAGACACATCCAAGTCTCGGCCGGTGACCATCAAAGGACCGGCATCTAAACGCACGCGGTCTGTGGTGTACAGACGGGGCTGCAAACGTGAGTCAAAGCCCTCACCCACCGCTTGGTGCGGCTGGATGGTGGCTTCGAAGGTCTGCTTGAAACCAACGGTGGTGACGTTGGCAATGTCGTTAGACAACTGCTGGCGAATCAAACGATCTTCGTTGATTGCTGCCGTCGCGTTGAAAGATAAGCGATCCATATCAGTCTCTTAGTGCAACTTATTAGTTACGGATCTGAATGATGGTGTTGGTCATCGAAGTGCTGGTTTCCATGGCCTTGGCGTTGGCTTGGAAGTTGCGCTGCTCGGTGATCAAGTCCACCAATTCTTGGGTCAAGTCCACGTTGGCACGTTCGGTCGCACCTGAACGCACCGTGCCGTAGCCCGCAGCGCCAGCCTCACCATACTTAGGCGCGCCAGAGTCTGATGTCTTGTAGTAGTTGGTGTCGCCAATCTGGCGCAGACCTGCTGGGTTAGAGAAGTTAACCAGCACCACTTTTGCCAATGACTTTTGAGAACCGTTTGAGTAACTGGCCTGGACCAAACCGTCGTCCTTGATCGCAAGGCCGACGAGGTCACCCTCTGGTGCACCGTCTTGCGACTGAGAAAGGACAGAGAAGGGCGAGGCAAACTGGGTCGACTTTGAGTAGTCGATGTTGATTGTCAAGGCGCCCTTACCGTTTGGCAGGTAAACCGTGTCCAACTGAGAACCCTGTTTCGGAGAGACCAAGTTACCAGCCGTGTCAAATGTGAGTTCGCCCTTGTTGAAGTACACAGGGGACCAAGCCGGCAATGTGTCAAAGCCTGCAGCTGTTGATGTCTCCGCACCGAAACCGTCAATGTAGACCGTTGCCCCCTTCGAATCGGTCGAAGGCGTAGGTTTGATCCAGGTCGTTGTCTTACCGAACTTAGCGTCCAGGTTATCCAGGCCCCATCGTGCATCGCCCGTAATCTTGATGTACGAGCTAGTGGATGCCGTACCCGTTGTGAACTGCAAGGCATTCTTGGTCGCGTCGTAACTGACCTTCACACCACTCACAGACTGCGGTGTTAAACCGTTGACTGAGGGCCCCTGGAGCTTATTGATACCGTCCTGCAGGGCCTCCATGAAGGTCCCCATGGTGTAGGTATCTTTCGGAGGAATCACGACCGTACCTGTGATGCCGTTGACGGAGACAACGAATTGATTGTTTGTACTGTCCACCGAGAAGTTGTTGTTGACGTTGACCGTCAACGCGTTGCCACTGAGAACAGCAGGTGTAGAAGAGACACCCCGCAATGCGTCTACGGTGGACGGGGCAACAACATAGTTGGCCGGGTCACCGGTCATACCAAGGCCCTTTGAAATCTGAGTGGCTAAGCTGCCTGGACGAATGTTTGTCACAGATATGCTTGAGCCGTCGCCGGTTGAACCTGAGTGGAAAACAAAGGTCTGCTTCACCGCGTCATACTCAACACTCATGCCATAACGTTGGTCGTTCAATGGACGGAAAGGCGGTGTTGATGTGAGCGGCGCCAAAGGCAAGCCGACTGAGGAGTCGTTCACGCCTTGAATGAGCGGGTTGCTCAGGTTCATGGCTGTTTGGTCACTAGAGACCGTCGCCTTGGCCGTCGGGTCGGTTGGTGTGAACACCAGCTTTTGCAGTGCGGTGTCGTAGGCAACAGAGATCTTGCCCTTGTAGTCCGAGCTGGCGTTGATTTGTTTTTGAACCTCTCGAACCAAGTCCTCGTTACGCATGTCACCCGCAGTGGCAAGAACAATTGGCAACTTAGCAATCTTTGTGCTGTCGGCGTTGGTCAGTGCCACAGAGAACGTTGGCGTACCAAAGGTAGAGAAGTTGAATGGCTTTTCGTCCCCATAGCCACGCTGCATGATGTTGGTTAGCTCTGCTGCAATCTGCGTTCCAGATAGCTTTTTACTCGTACCTGAAGGTAGATTTGCCATCGAGGAGACCAGCTTATCGAGACCAACTGTCAGTGAGTTAGTTGAACCGTCAACGTTGACAGTGAACAAGTTTTTGAGGTCATCAATACTTTGCATGCCAGCAAATTCAGAGGGCGCTGACACGCCACCTACGACTGCGGTAGTAGTAAAACCTGCGGAGGTCGCGTCTAGCATCTGCACGTCTCGAGTGATCACCGCAGCATTCGCCGTGAGTGGATCTTTTGCCGTGACAACAATTTTGCCTGTGAGATCGACGCTGGCGATATATGAAGCAGAGAACGCCTGATTGAGGTTCAGCTTCGCTGCGAATGTTGCAGTTGTGTCAGCAGCGTCACTTGTGATCGAGGTCTGATTAGGAGAGGTCCCAAAAATCGCTTTAAATGGCGCGGCACCGACTGGCGCATAAGTCGCACTGAAACGAGGGTAGATGGTGTCATTCTTTACGGGTGCAACGCCACCTGCAGCGGGGGCAGAGATACTGTTAACGCCCTGAGTAATTTGAAAGCCATTAAGGATTTCAGTAGCTGATACGTTTGGATCGATGGCGGTAATTTTTAATTGTCCAGTCACTGCGGCGCCTGCAACGGGTGCAGTACCCGTAGAAGTAGCAGACTTCGTCAACCCAACATCGCTGAGTTTGCGACCAGATGAGTCTTTAACAGTTAAAGAGAAGGGACCTGCACCCACAAAAGATACGCTCAAGTCCGTCGCATCCTTGTCTTCAATCCTCAACCTTCTTTGGATCTCCGCAGCCAAGGCAGTTGGCGTCGCAGCGGTTGGGGTCAAGTTGTTGAGGGTGATTGTTTTACCCGCCAGTGTCAGGCTGAAACTTGAAAAGTCTGTTGTGGCTGCTGGTGCAGAAAAGGCAGCACCAGTTAGGGGAATCGATGTGGCGGCTTGGGCAACATAAGATGCAGCGAAGCTTGCATTTGAATTCAGGGCATTAACTACATCCAGTGCCGTTGGAGGGGCATTATTAGCCACTGGTATTGAAACCTTGGTAGGAGCGGCAGTTGGTCCAAATGTCACGTTCACTTGGTCAGCTGTTGTGAGGCCTGCAGTATTGAACTGGTAGGTCACCGCACTACTGCCCTTGTTCAACAACAGATCAGACTTGTTTAAGTTCTGATAGGTGGCCAAATCGATGCCGTCGTTGGAACCTGTTCCGAGGTTGCTTGTGGCACCACCTACGACTGTGGCAGGCTGGGAAACTCGTACGTCAGTAAGGTCATTCAACCCAAACTTCACCGTCTTCTTGGAGAAGCTGCTGTTCAAGGCAGCCACGTCCGCGGGTGACTTGAAGTCACTCTTAGCCTTGAGCTCCCCGTACTTGTTCACGTACATCACGTCACCCGTTGAGTTTGTGGCTTGCTGCAAGGACGCGCTAACTAACTTGTCGCCAACATACACATATGTCTGCCATTTGTTGTTTGGCTTGGCCTGGCTCGCATCCTGAGTCTTCACATAGTAGACAGAGGCTAGGTATGAGTTGCCGCCTGCGTCATACACAGTAAGGGCTGTACTCTTGTTGTAGGTTGTCGGATCGTTTCTGTTGAATGCCTTTGCAATTACGGACGCATCCGCAGGGAAGTTCAGGCCGAGCTGCACCTTGCTGGTCTGCACCGCCTGACCCGTTGTCTTTTGCGGGATCGTCAAAACGTTCATGTCATCTAGGTTCGCTTTGCCGGATGAGTCAACTGACGCCGCCATGAGTTTTTGGCCTGCTGAGTTCACCACGTTGTACTGATCGTTCATCATGAACACACCGTTACGCGTGAAGATGTCTTGGAAACCGTCTTGAGACTTCAAAGGGAAGAAACCATCGCCACTGATGGCCAAGTCAAGTGTGTTTGAAGAGAACACCAAGTTGCCCTGACCGAATTCTTGTGTCACCTTCTTCAGGGCAACACCTTGACCGATAGTGGCAGAGGCTTTTTGCAAGGGTGAAGTGGCAAAAATATCGCCGAAGTCTGTCCGGCTTCGCTTGAAGCCCGTGGTCGAGACGTTGGCAATGTTGTTTGAGGTCACACCCATTTGGGCGGTCGCTGCATTTAAACCTGTAAGCGCGGTATAGAAGGACATGGTGCTTTAGCTCCTGAGGAATATCTGTTCGGTAATTAGTTACTGATGCGTTTCACGTCAGCCAGGTTGACAGTCTTGCCACCGGCGACCTCTAACAG
Organism: Comamonadaceae bacterium; assembly: GCA_947377705.1. The sequence goes on along the minus strand of CANCGU010000002.1, from coordinate 1,489 downwards.
CATCGTCCCGTCTGATGTGCCTGCGCTCTTGACTGCAGTCACGGTGGCGTATGTGTTGACGGTTGGTTTGCTCATCTGTCCCTTGCTGTTGACCGTAGCCACATATCGGTAAGTACCGTTTGCAGCCGCCGTTCCGGCATCGGTCATACCATCCCAAGACAGGGTCACGTCTCCGGGGGGTTGTGAGCCCAAGATTTGTGAACGAACGAGACCACCACCGCTGTCAAATACCTGCAACTGAATTCCGTCAGCACCAGCGGGCACGTTGATCGTGCCTTGCGACACGGTGGTGTCGGTAACCATCACAGGGCCATCAGGCACTGCCACTTGTTTACCCATCAAAGATGCCGCACCCAACATACGATCGTTACTCATGCTGGAGACCAAACTCTGCATACTGGTCTTCATGGCCGTGGTGGCTTCGAGTTGAGAGAACTGGGCGAGCTGGGCTACGAATGCTTCGTTCTTGACAGGATCGGTTGGATCTTGGTTCTTCAGCTGTGTGGTGAACAGTGTCAGAAACTCGGTCTGCCCCATGCTCGTATTTTGCGGTGTAGCGGCCTGCTGCGCCTTATATTGCGCCGTTGTCATGATGCCGCTGATGGATGAAGATGTATCGATGGCCATTTAAGACTCCTGTTAAGCGCTATCAGCTCTTGGTAATTTCAAGGGTGCGCATCATCAATTGACGTGCGGTGTTCACCACTTCAACGTTGTTTTGGTAAGACCGCGAAGCGGCCATCATGTCGACCATTTCAGACATTTCGTTCACGTTGGAGTGAAAGACATAGCCCTCTTTGTCAGCCAGTGGGTTGCCTGGCTCCCAAGTCTTGCGAATGGGGGCTGGGTCGTTGACGATGCGGTCGACCTTGACACCGCCGATGAACTGAGCGCCAGCATGGGTCATTTCTTCTTGCATCAATGCCTTAAAGAGTGGGCGACGGCCACGGTAGGCCTCTTCTTCTGAACCAGCCACTGAGTTGGCGTTAGCCAAGTTAGAGGCTGTGGTGTTCATGCGTACGGCTTGCGCGTTGAGCGCGGTGCCTGCAATACCAAAGACGTTATCGAGTTGCATGGTCTATTACTCCCCGCGCATGGCTTTACGAAGACCGCCAATGCGGTTTTCTAGAAATTGCAAAGTCGCTTGGTAGTCACCAGCGGCTTTACCGTATTGGGCTTGTTCCACGTTCATTTCTACGGTGTTACCGTCGAATGAACTGTTGAACGGTGTGCGAAAACGCATGCCGTTGTCTGGCGCTTCTGTCAGACCTGCGTAGTGTTTTTCATTGGTGGCTGTCAAATACTCAGTTTTGGCTTCTTTGAGCATGGCCTTGAAATCAACGTCTTGTGCTTTGTAGTTAGGCGTGTCGGCGTTGGCGATGTTGCGCGCCAGCACTTCCATACGTTGGCTTCTTACGCCAAGCGCACGCTCATGTATGCCGAAAGCTGAGTTGAAAACGTCCATCACAAGACTCCTGTTTATTGACAC
>CANCGU010000001.1 GCA_947377705.1 Comamonadaceae bacterium | reverse complement strand
CAACACCTTGACTTGCGCTTCTTGCGAGTGTTCCGTCTGATGCGAATGCTCAAGCTCACGCGCTACACCTCCGCCATGGAAACACTTTTCAAGGTGGTGATGCGGGAATGGCAAGTCATCTTCGCTTCTGTGTTTGTGATGATGTTATTGGTGGTACTTACCGCCAGCTTAGGTTATTTATTCGAGCACGAAGCACAGCCAGACAAATTTGAAAATATCCCTCAATCTATTTACTGGGCCGTGGTCACCTTGGCTTCTGTGGGTTATGGCGACATTTCTCCCATCACGCCAATGGGGCGAGCATTGACTGTGGTGTTGGCTTTGGTGGGTATTGGTATTTTTGCGATTCCAGCAGGCTTGCTGGCATCAGCCTTCACAGACCAGTTACGCATTGACCGCGAGGCATTTAAGCAACGTTTGATGTTGGCTTATGAAGACGGCATGCTGGACCATGCTGAAAAAGAACTCATCGTGGCCGAAGCCGAGCGCCTGCACTTGTCACACGACGAAGTCAAACGACTCACCGAAGAAGCACGCACCGAGTTTGCTGCCAAAGAAGCGCAAGACCATACGCATGCCAACGGCTTGGTACTCGACGCCAAGGCACACCCTGCACTTGCTGCTGCGCAGTTCAAACTCTTGGTCGATCAGCTCAGTTTGATTGCGCAGGCCACAGGCGAAAACAACTTACGCAAGAGCTTGAATGACATCAAAGCGGACCACCAAGCTGAGCTCGATGTATTGACCATCGTTGCGAAGCGAACCTTTTAAGACATACGAGGCTTGCGGTTTTGCAACTAGGCGACAGCAGGCTGACGCATTTACGTTTACCTTATAGCTATGACGCATTTTTACGAACCTCGCTTAGGCCACGGCCTACCACATGACCCCTTCAATGCCATCGTCGGCCCCCGCCCTATCGGTTGGGTATCCACCCGCAGTAATGCTGGTGTGCTGAACCTCGCACCTTACAGTTTTTTCACCGCCTTCAACTACATTCCACCCATCGTGGGCTTCTCCAGCACGGGCCCCAAAGACTCGTTGCGCAACGTGCAAGAAAACGGCATGTTTGTATGGAACCTGGTCACCCGACCGCTCGCCGAAGCTATGAATCAGACCTGCGCCCCTGTAGGCCCTGAGGTCAACGAATTTGAGCTAGCAGGTTTGGCCACTGCACCTTCACGCGTGGTGGATGTGCCGCGTGTGGCAGAGAGCCCCGTGTCATTTGAATGTCGCAGCACACAAATTATTCAGCTTGAAGGCTTGGACAAACAAAAAGTGCCCACATGGTTGGTGCTGGGCGAAGTGGTCGGCGTTCATATTGCAGACCATTTGCTGAAGGATGGCATTTACGACACCGCGAGTGCGGGTCATATTTTGCGTGGCGGTGGTCCTGCCGATTACTTCACCATCGGGCCAGAGCAGCTCTTTCACATGTGGCGCCCCAAAGCCTAAACCTCAAGGAAGCAGGTCTGCGCCCTTGAGGTAATCCATCTTGCCAACATCGACACCGTTGTGGCGCAAGATGTTGTAGGCCGTGACAGTGTGGAAATACAAATTGGGCAACATCCACTGCTTCAGGTAGGCATCGCCCTTCATTTTGAGCACACGCTCGGGGCCAGCGGGAAAGGACACCACTTTGTCCTCACTGCCAGCCAAGCTCTCGGCCTTTACGCTGTGCAAGAAATCAATTGTTTTGGCAATGCGGGCTTGCAGCTCAGCAAACGTGGTTTCGGTGTCTTCAAACTTTGGCGCGTCTACACCACCCAATCGCGCAAAACCGTTCTTGGCGACATCACACGAAATTTGCACTTGGCGGGCAAGCGCAAACATATCGGGGGCCAAGCGTGCGCTGGTCAGTACCAGCGGGTCAATCTTGCGGGCTTGTGCCGACGCAGCCGCCTTGTCTAAGAGACCGCTCAAAGCAGTGAGCGTGCGAATAAAGTCTGAAACTGATGTAGCAATCATGGCAATGCTTTTCATAAAGAGTAAAACTGCAAATTAAACACCAAGATTTGCCCAATAAAAAAGCCGCGGTCCTAAAGCCACGGCTTTTTTATCGAGTGCTGGGGCAAGCCCCAGCAACTGCGAGTGATTAACCGATCACCATCAAGTGGAACGGCCACACGTACGCTTGCAACGTCACGTACAAGCCCACCAAGCAAGCCAGTGCGATTGAATGGAAGAACACATAGCGCAAGATGTCGCCTTCGTGGTTAAACCAACGCGTCGCAGTAGAGGCCACCACGATGGACTGAGCGTCAATCATCTTGCCCATCACGCCGCCCGAGCTGTTGGCTGCGCCCATCAAGTTGGCGCTGAGGCCCAGTTGCTCAGCCGCCACTTTTTGCATGCCACCGAACAACACGTTCGAAGCGGTGTCAGAGCCCGTCATAGCCACACCAATCCAGCCCATCAAGGTACCGAAGAAGGGGTAGAACACACCCGTATTGGCAAATGCCAAACCGAGGGTGGTGTCCGTGCCGGAGAAACGTGTCAACGTGCCCAAGCCCAACATCAACACAATGGTCAGCAGCGAGTAGCGCACCAACCAAAACGTGCGTGCATACGAACGCACGATTTCAGTAGGCTTGTACTTCATCACCAAGGCGCCCACGATGGCCGAGACAAAAATACCCGTACCCGTGGCAGACAACAAGCCCAATGTGTAGACCGCACCTTCTTTGGTGGGGTTAGGCACCACGGGTGGCATTTTTTCGATCAAGTTGTGTAAACCTTCAATGGGGAAGGCCGGCGCCCAAATGCTGTTGAAGTAAGCCTTCACCGGTGGCAAGCCCCAGATGAATACGAACACTGACAAGATGACCCAAGGTGTCCAAGCACGCACCAACTCGGCACGCGAATGCTTCACCACTGCCACTGCAGGCTTGGCTTCGCCGCCATCAGTTTCATGGCCTTTGAGCGAGGGCGACGTCCAAATGGTTTTGGGTTGCCACACGCGCAAAAACAAAATTAACGAAGCCATCGACACGATGGCCGCAATGATGTCCACCAGCTCTGGGCCAATGAAGTTAGATACCAAGAACTGAGGAATCGCGAACGACAAACCGGTCACCAAAATGGCAGGCCAAATTTCCATCATCGCTTTGCGACCGGCAAATGCCCAGATCAACCAGAACGGCACGAGCAACGAGAAGAAAGGCAATTGACGACCGATCATCGCCGTGACTTCCATCAAGTCGTAGCCGTGCACTTTGGCCAGCGTGATCACCGGTGTCCCCAAGGCACCAAACGCCACAGGCGCAGTGTTGGCGATCAAGCTCAAACCCGAAGCAGCCAAAGGCGAGAAGCCCAAGCCAATCAAGATACCCGCAGTCACAGCCACAGGCGTGCCGAAACCCGCAGCGCCTTCGAAGAACGCGCCAAAACAAAACGCGATCAGCAACAACTGCAAGCGGCGGTCATCGGTGATGCCCGACAACGAGTCTTGCAGCACTTTGAAGCTGCCGTTTTGCTCGGCCAATTGTTGCAAGAAGATGATGTTCAGCACAATCCAGCCGATGGGCAACAAACCGGTCAAGCCACCGTACATCGCGGCTTTGCCAGCCATCTCTGCGGGCATACCGTAAGCCAAGATGGCCACCACCAAAGCCGCAACCAAACCCAAACCTGCAGCGATGTGCGCCTTGATGTGCATAAAGCCCAAAGCCACCAGCATCACCACCACGGGAATTGCTGCCAACAAAGTCGACACCACCATGTTGTTAAACGGGTCATAGACCTGTTGCCAAACCATACTCTTCTCCTTGAAACGTAAAATCAATAATTGGTAATACCACTTGACCATAGTGTAAGAACCTAAATACGGACTTATAGGTAAGTAGTTACCCTTTCATAGGGCTTATTCGGGGAAGAAAACTTCCAATTTCGCCAATAATTTGGTCTTACCACTTGGCATTTTTATGGTTCGTTTCCCATCCCCTGTTGTTCGTTTGGCCGATACCGTGGTCAGTGAAATCGAGAAGCAAATTCTGGATGGCGCACTACGCCCCGGCGATCGCATTCCCTCTGAACGTCAGTTGGCCGAAGACTTCGGTGTGTCACGCCCCTCGATCCGTGAAGCCATTCAAAAATTGGTGGCCAAAGGCTTGCTCATCACACGCCACGGCGGTGGTACCACCGTGACCGACAAACTCGACGCCCCGTTTGTGGATCCATGGCAAGACATGGTCAAAGACCACCCCGTACTTCACCGAGACATTTTGGAAGTTCGGGAAATGCTAGAAGGTCAAGCCGCCGAACTAGCCGCACAGCGCGCCACCGACCTAGATATGGCTCGTCTTGACAAAGCCTTTGCGGTATTGGACGAAGCCTATGCCAGCAAAGACCTCGACAAGTCCATCGCTGCCGATGTGGCCTTTCACCAAGCCATTGCCGAGGCTTCGCACAACGTGCTGATTGGTCACCTCACCGCCAGCTTGATGCGTGTGATTCACGACCATGTGAGCAATAACCTCAAACACTCGCACACGCGGCCGGCACAGTGGGAACAACTGCGTAGCCAACACCGTGTCATCTGGAAGGCCATCAAGGCCAACAAAGCAGACAAAGCGAATGCCTCAGCCAAAGCACACAGCGCTTACATACGCGAAAGCATTGAAAGCAATGCACTGGATGAGCATCGACGCGCCAGCGCTCTGCGTCGCGCTGGCACAAATTAGGCGCGAGCAGCGGCCTCCCAATAAAGTCGCTGGGGGTTATGACTCAGGACATCCTCTAGGTGCTGCGGCCCAACCCATGTGTTGAGTTCAGCAAACAACACGTCATAGTTGGCCAGCTGTTCATGATTGGTACAAGGCCAATCACTGCCCCACAGCAATGCAGCCGGTCCAAGCTCATGTAACCAAAGATGGGCAAGCGTCGCCGCATCAACGCCTCCTAGGCGATACGCACCACTGAGCTTGACGTAAGTCGCTACTTTCTGCGCACGATGCACCACAGCAAAAATGCTGGCATCGTTGCGTCGTGCCTCGTTAGGTTTTGCCATGTGGTCAACCACCAGAGGCAGCTCAGAGGGCAACTTCGCCAACACCGCCGGCAATGCGCCCTGGTCTGTGTGCACCTCTATATGCCAGCCCAATTCATGCAAGGTGCGCCATAAGCGGTCTGCGCGTGTCCACTCGGTCACGTCATGCGAAACCCCTGCCAAATTCAAGCGTATGCCACGCACGCCCACAGCGTGCAAGGCATTCAATTCATCGGCATGTGAATCGGCAGCCAACACCGCCACACCACGCAACACATCGGGATGAGCCTTTAAAGCACCTACCATCAAACGGTTGTCGACACCTAAGAAACTCGGTTGCACGCACACGCCCCGTGTGACGCCAACGCCTTGAGAAACTGCCATCCAATCGTGCAGCGAAGCGGTGTACTGAGGCTCATAGCGTGCGCCTGCGAAGGCTTCCCGCGCATTGAACACATGAAAGTGGGTGTCTACCCAATTTTTTGACGGTATCGAATTCATGGTGTACATTCTAGTCCTCTAGATGTCTAGTTTCAACATGAACGCCACGCAATTCACTCACACACCCGGCCAAAGCCGTTATGGCAAATTGGCCCTCGCTTTGCGAGATCGCATCTTGCAGGGTGAATGGGCACCGGGCGAAATCATTCCCGCAGAGTCAGCGCTTGCCCAAAGCTACGGCGTGGCGCTGGGAACTATTCGACAAGCACTGTCATTGCTGGTGGAAGATGGTGTGTTGCAACGACGTCACGGCAAAGGCACCTTCGTGACCAAAGGGGTAGACGGCGCATCGATGATGCGATTTTTTCGATTTCGTGGCGTAGATGACGGCAACAGTGAAACGCCGCAGTCACGCATCTTGTCTAGCCGTTTTCGCACGGCTACCGCGCAAGAAGCCAATGCCTTTGGCATCGCCACAAGCGCTCAAGTTCTGCAGCTAGAACGCTTGCGCAGCATAGGCAATGAGCCTTGCTTACTGGAAACCATCGTGCTACCACTGCCACTGTTTGGCAAATTGGTGGACTCCGATATGCAAGCATGGGACGACTTGCTTTACCCCATGTTTCAAAAGCGTTGCGGAGTGGTGATTCAAAAAACACAAGACAGCTTGAGCTTCTCTCAGCTCAATGTCACACAAGCCAAACGTCTCAAACTCGCTGCCGCACATCCGTGCGTGCTGGTTGAGCGCCAGGCGTTTGACATCGCAGGTCGATGCGTTGAACTTCGCACCACGCGTGGTGATGCGTTTTCATTCAAATACACAGCACAGTTGCAATAAGCCCTACTCACAGGAGACACGCCATGACTCGCCATACCCCTACCAACCTACACCACCAGACATCAAAAGCATTCGCCTTAGCCTCCCTCGTGCTGTGCGCCTTTGCACCTACGGCGATGGCACAAGTGGCATTCCCCAATAAACCGATCACCCTCGTCGTCACCTACCCGCCAGGTGGTGGCGCCGATGCCATGGCACGTTTGATTGCCCCCAAGATGGGCGAAGCCCTTGGCCAAGCGGTCATCATCGAAAACAAACCTGGTGCCAGCGGACAAATTGGTGCGCTGGCAGTCGCCAAAGCTGCTCCGGATGGCTACACCTTGATGCTAGATGCGTCATCGTTCTCAGCCAACCCAGCGCTGTACCCCAAGTTGCCGTACGACAGTGTCAAAGCGTTCAAACCTGTTGGCGTCGTGGCCTTATTTCCCAACGTGGTGTTGGTCAATGCCAACTTCCCTGCCAAAAACATAGGTGAACTCACCGCTGCTGCGCGCAAAAGCAAGGATGCGGTGTCGTACGCCTCATCAGGCAACGGTTCGGCCCAACACTTAGCCGGTGCCTTGTTTGAATCAGCCGCCAAAGTAGACATGGTGCATGTCCCTTACAAAGGTGGCGGCCCAGCACTGAACGACGTGATTGGCGGGCAAGTGCCTTTGTTCTTTGGCAATCTGGCCTCTACGCTGCAGCATGTGCAATCAGGCAAACTCAAAGCATTGGCTGTCACATCCGCCAAGCGTTCGCCCATCTTGCCCGATGTACCTACGTTGGCAGAAGCTGGGTTGAAAGGGGCAGAAATTTATGAGTGGAACGCGGTGTTCGCACCTGCCAACACCCCCGAGCCCGTGATCGCGAAATTGGCGACTGCTTTTCAGCAAGCATTGGCGTCACCTGAAGTCAAAGCACGTATTGCACAACTGGGGGGCGACATTCAAAAAAGCTCCCCCGATGAAGCGAAGAAATTCATCGAGCAACAAATCAACCAGTGGAGCCGCGTCATCAAAGAACGTGGCATCACCACTGAATAACCCAAGAAGAGACGCCATGAACCTCACAAACCCTCTTCTCACACGTCGTCAACTGCTGGCGAGCACCGCAGTCTCTGCACTGGCCTTGTCGCCATCCCTCTCGCACGCGGATGGCGCATGGCCCAAGAAGCCTCTGCGTTTGGTCGTGCCGTTTGCACCAGGCGGTAGCTCTGAAATCGTAGCGCGCTCTTTGGCGGGCGAACTGGCAAAAACGATTGGTCAAAACGTGTTTGTAGACAACAAGCCTGGTGGTGCAGGCAACATTGCCATGCAAGAAGTGGCCAACTCAACCGACGAACACACGCTCGTGTTAGGTCACATCGGCACCTTAGCGGTCAACCCCTACATCTTCCCTAAGTTGTCGTATGACGTGAACAAAGACTTCACGCCCATCACATTGATTTCTAAAGTACCCAGCCTGTATGTGGTTCAGCCCGACTTGCCTGTGAAGAACCTCAAAGAATTTGTAGCCTACGCCAAAGCCAATCCAGGCAAGCTCAACTACGGCTCCGCTGGCAATGGCAGTGCGGGTCACTTGGCGTTTGAATACTTCAAGATGGTGTCGGACACGTTCATCTTGCATGTGCCTTATCGCGGCACAGGCCCCATGTTGACCGATTTGATGGCCGGCCGCCTTGACGCGGCGGCCGTAGGCGCACCTGCACTGCTGCAATTCATCAAAGCAGGCAAGCTGCGCTGCATTGCCACAGGCACCAACACGCGCTTGCCCCAACTTCCTGATGTGCCCACTGTGGCCGAGCAAGGCTTTAAGGGCTTTGAGATGACACAGTGGTACGGCCTGATGGCCCCTAGCAAAATACCAAAAGCCAACCTCGAAAAGTTAGAGAAAGAAGCCGTCACTGCCGCGCGTGGGAAAGTGGTGCACGACAAACTCAGCCAAGACACCGCACTGGCCATTGGCAACACGCGTGCCGAGTTTGAAGCCTTCATCAAACTCGAACAAGCGCGTTGGAAGCCTGTCATTGCGCGGGCTCAGATCAAACCTGAAGGTATTTAAGAAATCGAAGCGCTGACAAACACCATACACACAGGACTGCCGCAATGCTCTGTGTGTTGCGTGGGTCTGAGCGTGCCGTCTTGCTGCTTAACACCCATGGTGACGATGGTGTCGCTGTCTTCGTTCAACACATACATCCAACGATTGCTGGGATCTAAGGCGAAGAACCGTGGTGTGTGCCCCATAGCCGCTTGCGTTTGAATCAAGGTCAAACGCCCCGTCACTTGGTTGACAGAGAAGACTGCAATCGAATCCTCACCTCGATTGGAGGCATACACGGTTTGTCCAGCTTTATCGACTTCGATTTCAGAGGAACGGCTGTTGGCTGTGAAGGTATCTGCCAGCGACGACACAATTTGAAAAGGTGTGAGCTCACCCGTCTTCACATCCAAGTGATACGCCGTGACGGTCGAGTCCAACTCGTTCACCACATACACCCAAGGCTTGCTTGGGTGAAATGCCAAATGCCTAGGCCCCGATGTTTCGCGGGCTGCCACGTCGGGGACGTTAGCGGCATGTAACTGCCCATCCGCAAAGCGGAAGGCAAACACTTTGTCTAACCCTTTATCTGGCACCAACACAAATTGGCCACTTGGGTCAAACGGGTTGAAGTGTGGTTTGGTGAAGGGTTGCTCTTTGCGATGCGGGCCAGGCTCCCCCGTCAATTGCACCTTCTGCGTCAAAGGCAGTAACGAACCATCCTCGGCAATGGGCAGCACCACCAAAGTGCCCGTGATGTGGTTGGACACCACGACAAATTTTTCAGTCGGGTCAAGTGCCAAATGCACAGGGTTTTTACCTTCTGTGCTTTGACGATTCAAAAACTCAAGTTGACCGGTGGCTGCATCAATCTTGAATGCACTGATGTCTTCACAGTCACCGTGTACGACATACAAGCGGTTTCCTGCTTTGTTACGCGCGAGAAAAGATGGGTTCACCAAATCACCCAGGACCTGCACCAGGCTCAACTGGCCGGTGGTTGGGTCACATTTAAAAACACTGATGCCATCACCTCGGGCATTGCGTTCGCGTGTGGTGCGGGAACCGACATAAGCAAAAATGCTCGCTCCCATCTCAAACACCAGGCGCCACAGACGCACCTTGAATGCCATGACGCTGGAGTGCATCCGCCACAAACCCACTGGCTTTCATCTCTTCAATGTAAGCAGACAGGTATTGCGCTGCATCAGCACCACGCGACTTTGGCGTGCCCATCGCTTGCTGGATCACCATGAAGCGCCCCGGCAACAAACGGTGGCCTGGGAATGTCATCAAATCAGATTCGAGTTGCTGCTTCACACCCGCAGCAACTTCGAGTTTTTGTTCGACAAACACATCTACCACGGTAGGTGATGTGGGCGCACGCACGATGTCCGCATGCTTCAATTCACGGGTGAGAAATAAATCGTAGGCGCTGCCCTTCCCGACCGTTACGCGAATGCCTACACGGTCCACCTCATCGTTGCTTTGAATTGCAGAATCATTCGACACCATATAACTGCCCTCAATCAACACATACGGTGCGGTAAACGAAATGCCTTCACCACGCAAAGGGTCGATGGCAAAAAAACCAACGTCAGCTTGCTCGGCCTTCACCGCATCCACAGACTTGCCAGCCGCATCAAACACCACCAACTCAATCTCTACACCTAAGCGCTTAGCAAAGTTATTGGCCAAATCAATCGACACACCCAATGGCAAACCAGTGGCAGCATCTTTATTTGCCAAGATGGGATTACCTAGATTGATAGAAGCGCGCAGCTTACCGGTGGGCGTGAAGGCGCGAAGGATGTCTGGGCTGAGGTTCATAGCGGTTCAAGTTAAGGATTCAAAAGACGTCGAATCTTTTGGTGGTTTTCAAGGGTGCGTTGCAAGTGCTTGCGCATCATTTCGGCGGCATCCACGCGTTTGCCTTTGGCAATCAAATCGAGGACCTGCAAATGTTGCTGGCAGTGTTCGGTGTAACGCTGGCGGTCTTGCATAGAGCGGTACGAAATCAAACGGCGTACGCGATTCACACGGCGAATGGTGTCAATGAAAAACGGGTTGCCCGAAGCTTCGACCAAGGACTCGTGAAAACGCACACCGCGCTCGTGCAATTGGTCTGGGGTGTCGGTCTCAATCCCGCCATCCAGCAAATGGTGTTCGGCAGCTCGGCATTTGTTCAACACGTCAGGCGAGAGGTGGTAGCTGGGTTCAAGCAATGCCGCAGGCTCTAAGGCCAAACGCAAACGGTAGGACTGCAACAAGCTGTCTGGCGTGGTCAGCATGGCAGAGAATTCCCAGCCATAACCAGCCTTGCGTTGCGCCCAACCTTCGTTCGCAATGCGATTGAGCACCGCTTTGAGTTGCGCAGCCGTGAGCTCGTATTTGGTTTTGATGAACGACTCTGTCACCTCCAATGGCAAGGTGCCCTTGAGCACATCGTCAGCCATTTGGAAATACGTGGCAGATACAACATCATTTTTTGCAATGCCCAGTTTTTTTTCTGACTTCGCATCGATGGGCCTTGCCAAAAAATAGCCTCGGTTGGGTTCACGTCGCAACAGGCCTTTCGACTCAAACAGAGCCAAGGCGTCATTCACAGGTGAACGCGAGACATTGAACCGGTCTGCCAATGCTTGTGCAGGCAAGTGACTGCCTTTCACCAAGCCTTCATCGCGGATGAAATCAAGAATCAAATGGGGGATAGATTTGTCAGAGCTCATGCGATGCAATTTTGACCGACATCAGCTGTGCGCTCTGATGGTTTTTTGCAAGATGGACGGAATCACACCGCCGTCACGCAACAGCTCAACTTCGAGCTGCGTTTCGACCGCCGCACGCACTTGGAACATTTCTACACGCCCATCAGCGCGGAGCACACGCACCTGAATACTGGCTCGGGGGCTGATCATGGCCACATCAGCGGCAATCTCAATTTGGTCACCCGCTTGAATGGCCAAAGTTTGCGGCGTGACACCCGCGGGCATCAACAAAGGCAAGATGCCCATGCCAATCAGGTTCGAACGGTGAATGCGCTCAAAGCTCACAGCCAGCACCGAGCGAATGCCCAGCAAACGTTGACCTTTGGCGGCCCAGTCGCGTGACGAGCCCATGCCATAGCGCTCACCTGCTACCAACACCACGGATTGACCTGCATCGCGGTAGCGCTGCGCTACATCCCAAATGGGTTGCACATCGCCACTGGGCACATGAAGGGTATGCGCCACAGGCATGTCGGACTTGAGTAAGTTCACCAAGGTCTTGCTGTGGAATGCCGCACGCATCATCACTTCCCAGTTGCCACGGCGCGAGGCAAACACATTGAGGTCGTTGCGGTCATCGCCACGTTCCACCAAAAAATCGGCCACCAAACTGTTGGGGGGAATCGCACTGGCAGGCGAGATGTGGTCGGTCGTCACATCATCTCCCACCACCAACAAGGGATAGGCCTTGAATGTGCCGAGCTGACTGCCTTCGGTCACAGCCGCAAACGGTGGACGGCGAAGAATGGTGGAGTCGTCATCCCACGGGTACAACGGGGTATCGGGCGCTTGCAAAGCTTTCCACATCGGGTTGGCTGTGGCAATGATGAAGTCACGACAGAAGTCAGTGGCATCCAAGGCCTTGGTCACATGCTGTTGAATTTCAGCATGTGTGGGCCAAATGTCTTTTAGATAAACGGGCGTGCCGTTCTCCAACACTTGAATGGGTTCTTGCGACAAGTCTTTGCTGGCATCGCCCGCCAAGGCAAACGCGATCACCAGCGGCGGCGACATGATGTAAGCCAACTCCAGCTCGGGGTGAATGCGCCCAGGAAAATTGCGGTTCCCAGACAAAATGGCCACAGGTTGAATTTGTTGCGCTTTCTGTGCGTCAACAATCACTTGTGGCAAACCACCGGAGTTACCAATGCAAGTGGTGCAACCATAGCCCACGATGCCAAAGCCAACCGCCTCTAAATCATCTAACAAACCAGCACGCTTGAGGTAAGACGTTGCCGCAGGCGAACCGGGGCCTAACGATGTCTTCACCCAATGCGAAACCGTCGCACCCAACTGCCGTGCTTTGCGGGCGAGCAAGCCAGCGGCAATGAGTAACGCTGGGTCGGATGTGTTCGTGCAACTCGTGATCGCAGCAATCGCCACAGGATGCTTGGGTAATGTTTCACTACGCGTTGCAGGTTGAAAATTCAACGCTGACAATGCCGCACCCGACTTGGCATAAGGCAACAAGTCTTGCGGACGCTTAGGCCCCGCAATGTGCATTTCAATCGCAGACAAATCAATCGTGATGCACTTGGTATAGCGTGGCTCAGCGACACCATCAAACCAAAGGCCTTGACGCTTGGCATAACCCTCGACCAAAGCCAACGCAGCGTCTGTTCGTCCTGTGGACTTCAAATAATCCAGCGTGCTTTGGTTGATTGGGAAATAGCCAGTGGTCGCACCATATTCAGGCGCCATGTTGGCAACGACACAACGGTCACCCGCACGCAAGGCACTCACACCCGGACCATAAAACTCTACGAACTCGCCGGTCACACCCAGCTTGCGCAACGCGTGTGTGACCACCAAAGCCAAGTCAGTCGCCAACACCCCCGGCGCAAACTGTCCCACCAGTTTGACACCCACCACATCGGGAATACGCAACATGGTGGGCATGCCAAACATCACCGTTTGCGCTTCTAGACCACCCACGCCCCAACCCAACACACCAATGCCATTGACCATTGGCGTGTGGCTGTCAGTGCCAATCATCATGTCCGGCACAGCCCATGTCTCGCCATTTTTTTGCTCAGTGGTCACCACTGTCGCCAGCTGCTCCAAATTGATGGTGTGCATGATGCCTGTGCCTGGCGGGTTGATGCTGACGCCCTTGAGCACTTGCGATGCCCAGCGAAGGAAACGATAACGCTCTGAATTGCGGCGGATTTCGTGTTGTAAGTTTTCTGTCGCTGCATTGGGTTTGGCATATACCTCCACAGCCAGCGAATGGTCCACTGACACATCCACCTGCAAGCCTGGATTAAGCACCGTTGGGTCCACGCCAGCTTCAGCCAAGGCGTTGCGCATCGCAGCAATATCGACTAAAGCAGGTGTGCTGGTGGTGTCATGCATCAACACACGTCCGGGCTGAAATGCAATCTCAGCTTCACTCGTCCCCGTCTCTAGCCAATCAAAGATCGATTGCACAGCCAGTAAGCGCTCTTCGCCCGTCATATTACGCACGGCGTTTTCTAGCAACAAGCGTAAGACGACTGGCAGCTGCTGAAGCTTGTCTCCGCACAGCACAGGCAAGTCAACCACCGCATAAGACTGATGGCTAACAGAAAAATGAGCAGGCTCGAAGTTGTAGGTGTTTTCCATAGATTGCATTATTGCATTTTTAACGCATAAAATGCAATTCATCGTTAACCCTGAGCGACTGAAATTGCTCAACCTAGGAGTCACTCCATGTTTCACTTCCGCCGTCAACTCTTATTGAGCGCTCTGTCATTTGCCACGGGTTTGACCATCTCAACCCCATCGTCCGCACAGGAATTCCCCAACAAGACAATCACCATCGTTGTGCCCTTTTCTGCGGGCGGCGGCGTGGACACTATTGCACGTTTGTTGGCTGAGAAGCTGCGTGGTTCGCTCAAACAAAACGTCATCGTCGACAACAAGGCAGGCGGCAGCGGCATGATTGGCGCAAGCACTGTGGTGAAAGCCACCCCCGATGGCTATACCCTGCTCTTAGGGTCTGCGGGCGAGACGGCCATCAACACCTTTGTTTACAAAAACAAAATGCAATACAACCCCGCCAAAGATTTGGCCCCCATCACGTTGGTCACACGGATCCCCAACGTCTTGGTCGTCAGCCCCGCATTACCTGTGAAAAACATCGAAGAGCTCGTGGCTTATAGTAAAAAAAATCCAGGTAAGTTGGCTTACTCCACCAGTGGTGTGGGCAACCCTCAGCATTTGAATGGTGAGTTGCTAGAAGAAATGGCGGGTATCCACATGGTTCACATCCCTTACAAAGGCGCATCTGGTCAATTGGTCGATGTGGTGTCAGGCAACGTCGACATGACCTTTGTGAGTTACTCAGGCGCAAAAGCGTTCATCAAAGACGGCAAAGTCAAAGCCATTGCTGTGACATCCGCAAAACGTACCAGCTTTGCACCTGAGATTCCAGCGATTGCCGAATACAAACCCTTGGCAAAGTACCAACTCGAAAACTGGTTTGGTTTGTTTGCACCCGCAGGTACACCGGATGCTGTGATTCAAAAGCTCAATGCTGCTGTGACACAAGCCATCAAGGACCCCGAGTTGTCAAAGCGCTTGCAAGACCAAGGTGGCGAACCTGCACCCATGAGCATTCAACAATTCCGCGACTTCATCAAAACCGAGTCTGTGCAATTCCAACGTATCGTGGACATGGCACACATCACAGCCGAATGATCTATTGAATGCGATGATGTAAGCCCCTGACTCAACATAACTTCGTATGAATTTACCCATCCATCAACTCACCATGACGGTCTTGATGACGCCCGACATGTCTAATTTCTCTGGCAATGTGCATGGCGGAACGATTCTGAAGTTTCTTGATCAAGTGGCCTATGCCTGTGCCAGTCGATATGCGGGGCGCTATGTTGTGACACTCTCTGTGGACCAAGTAATGTTTCGCCAACCCATCCATGTCGGCGAGTTGGTGACGTTCTTAGCTGCAGTGAATCACACGGGCACATCCTCGATGGAGGTGGGTATCAAAGTGGTTGCCGAAAACATTCAGACGCAAGAAGTTCGTCATGCCAACAGCTGCTTCTTCACGATGGTGGCTGTGGATGATCAACGCAAGCCCGTTGCCGTCACCCCCATCACGCCAGGCACAGAGGTTGAAAAGCGCCGCTATGCAGCAGCTGAAGTTAGAAAGACACTGCGCCAAGAGTTTTCTAAACAGTTCGCAAAACTCAAAACCTTACAAGCACATTAAACGTATTCATCAAGGCCAGATTGGCCATTTTTCTATTGTGTGGTTTTTTGATGATGTGCAGGCACACCGTTTGGGTCTAACCATCCAGTATGCTCACTGACTTACGCATGATTTAGTCCGTTTTTCACCCGTTCTGCCCCACATGTCTAGCCCCCACGCCACCGGTTTCATGGTGCTTCATAGCAACCAGCTAGAGGGCCTGCGCGAGTTGGCGGTGCAGTTCATTCGCAACCACCCGCTGCCCGTGCTTGCGCCCGAGGTGTTGCTGGTGCAAAGCAACGGCATGAAGCATTGGCTAGAGCTAGCCTTGGCCAAAGACCTAGGCATTTGCGCGGCCACGCAGGTCGAGCTGCCGTCTGCCAAGCTGTGGCAGATTTACCGCGCGGTGTTGGGGCCCAGCCATGTGCCCGCGCACATGCCGCTGGACAAGTCGCCACTGGTGTGGCGCATCATGCGTTTGCTCCCCAGTTTGTTGGCCAAGCCCAGCTTTGCGCCGCTGAAAAACTACCTAGGTCAAGCCGAAGCTGACGCGTCGCCCATGAACCGCCGCGCGTATCAGTTGGCCGCGCAGCTGGCCGACGTGCTGGACGGCTACCAAAACTACCGCGCCGATTGGCTAGAAGACTGGGCCAATAGCAAAGACCAACTGCGCACCCAAGCAGGCATGGCTACACCCCTGCACGCCGCACAAAGCTGGCAGCCCGAACTGTGGCGCGATTTGCTAGACGACCTAGCGGCTGATGCCGAAGTAAAAGCCGAGCTACAGCACAGCTACAGCTCTCGCGCCAAAGTGCACGAAGCATTCATGGCCAAGATGGCAACATTGCCTGAAGGCCATCGCCCTGCGGGTGTGCCACATCGCATCATGGTGTTTGGCGTGACGTCGCTGCCCATGCAAACCGTACAAGCGCTGGCCGCTTTGGGCCGCGTGTGCCAAGTGCTCATGCTGGTGCAAAACCCCTGTCAGCACTACTGGGGCCATGTGGTGGAAAGCCGTGTGCCCTTGGCTAAATTGAGTAAGCAACGCCAAGCGCACAAAGCTGGTTTGCCCGTGCCGCAAGACGATGGCTCGCTGTCCGAGGCCGACCAATACACCCTGCACACCGACACGCACCCCCTGCTGGCCGCATGGGGCAAACATGGCCGCGACTACTTGCACTTGCTCGATGGCTTTGACGATGTGGATCAATACAAAGGCCAGTTCAACCGCGTGGATGTGTTTGTCGACCCCGTCGACACCGCCGACTACGAAGGACGCAAGCCCACGATGTTGGCGCACTTGCAGTCGTCTTTGCTCAACCTAGAGCCCCTGCCTCACACACCTGCAGAAGTGCCCGCACACGACACCAGTGTGTGCTTTGTGCAAACGCACTCGGCCCAGCGCGAGGTCGAGGTGCTGCACGACCGCCTGCTGGCGTGGCTAGATGCTGACCCCACTTTGAAGCCCGCCGACATCATGGTGATGGTGCCCGACATGGCCAACTTTGCACCGCACATTCACGCCGTGTTTGGTCGCTTTGCACATAACGCCCAAACCCATGACCCGCGCCACCTGCCCTACACCGTGGCTGACACCACACCGCGCACCGAGCCACTGGTGCAGGCCCTTGACACCCTGCTGCAACTGCCCCAACTGCGTGTGACGCGCGTGGAGTGGCAAAGCCTGTTTGAAGTGGCCGCCGTGCGCAAACGTTTCGCCCTAGAAGAACACGACGTGGCCCAGCTTGACACCTGGCTGGCCGACGCCGGTGTGCGCTGGGGCCTAGACGCACCACACCGCAAGCCGTGGGGCATTGCACCCGACATGGCCGACGCCAATCAAAACAGTTGGCTGTTTGGTGTGGAGCGTTTGCTGCTGGGCTACGCCACGGGTGCAAGCGACGACCTCGCCACACCGTGGGCCGACACCCTGCCGCAAGCAGGCGTAGGCGGCCTCGACGCACGCGTGGTCGATGGTCTGTTGCAATGGTTGCGCCACACACACATTGCGCTGATCAAACTGCGCCAAGAACACACACCTACAGATTGGGTGGCGGTGTTGCAGCAGCTGGTGGCTTTGTTCTTTAAGCCCAGCGACGAAGCCGATGAGCGTTTGATTGAACGCGTGATGGCACCGCTAGAAATATGGCTGGCCGAATGCCAACTGGCTCGCCTCGACAGCCCACTGCCACTGGTGGTGGTGCGCGAACACTGGATGGCCCAACTGCAACAGCCCGCCATGCAACGCCGCTTCTTTGGTGGCGGCGTGCAGTTCGCCACGCTCATGCCCATGCGCTCCATCCCGTTCAAGTGCGTGTGCTTGCTGGGCATGAACGATGGCGACTACCCACGCAGCCAAACCCCACGCGACTTTGATTTGATGAGCGACGCCGCACACGCTGGCAGTGCGCAATCACACTGGCGCGCAGGCGACCGCTCGCGCCGCGAGGACGACCGCTATTTGTTTTTAGAGGCGTTGCTATCGGCACGCGACAAGCTCTACATCAGTTGGCAAGGCCGACGCACGACGGACCATGAAGTGAAGCCACCCTCGGTGTTGGTGGCGCAACTGATGGACTACCTCAATGCGGTGTGGACGCAGCGCAATGACAAAGACGAAACCACGCTCGCGTGCGGTGCGTCGCTGCAACCGCTGCAAGCGTTTTCGCCCAAGTACTTCACGCAAGACTCTCCATTCCAAACCTATGCGGATGATTGGCAGCGTGCGTTGTTGCCGTCCTCGGCTTCATCTGCCGCAACAGCGCCGAATGACGCTACACCCACCGAGCTGACCATGCAACATTTGCAGCGCTTGCTGCGCCAACCCGTGGAAGTGTTTTTGGTAGACCGTTTGCGCTTGCGCCTAGACCAACCCGAAGAAGCCGCCGAGGAAGAAGAGCCTTTCTCGCTGGACGGTTTAGAAAAATACAAACTCAACCAACGCATTGCACAAGCCGACGATGCCCAGCAAGCCATAGACCAACTGCGCCTGAGTGGCCAACTGGCCATGGCCGGTTTTGGCGAGGCGCAGCAACACTTGTTTGAGAACGACCGCAAAAAACTGCGCGAACAATTAAATGTGTTGTTACCCAAGTGGCCCCAGCACTTGAGCGTGCAATCTGCCCACTGGCAACTGGGCCACACACACCTGAGTGCCGAGTGGGCCAATGGCCAAACCATGTGGCACACCAACGACAAAGCGCATGGCGCTGGGCAACAGTGGCTGCAAGTGGCCCTGCGCCCAGGCGCGGTGACCGAAGGCAAAAAAGAAAACCAGCTCCCACGCCTCGACACACTCAGCCAACTGTGGCTACACCACTTGGCCGCGTGCGCCAGTGGTACGCCCACCACCAGTGTGCAAATTGGCTTTGATGCGGCCATCGAACTCAAGCCCATCAATGCGGAACAAGCGCAAGAACATTTGCAAGACCTGTGCAATGCCTATCGAGAAGCTTGGGCGCAGCCCCTGCCCGTGGCGGCCAAAACTGCCTGCGCGTGGGTGATGGGCGTGCACGGCGGCAGCAAAGACGTAATGGGCAAAGCGCAAGCTGCGTTTGAAGGCGGCTTTGGCAAGAGCGGCGAATACACAGACTCACCCGCCTTGCAACGGGTGTTCACCAGTTTTGAAGAGATTGAAGCAAGCCTGAACGATTGGGCCACTCGCTTGTACGAACCCATGTTCAAAGCCGCCAAGGTGAGTCACCTGAATGCCGACAGCACGGACCACGCCGAGGAGGCTGACGCATGAAAGCCCTCAACGCACACACATTACCGCTGCACGGCCGCCAAGTGATAGAGGCCAGCGCAGGCACAGGCAAAACATGGACACTCGCTGCGCTTTACTTGCGCCTGGTGCTGGGCCACGAACGCACCGAGGCTTTGCTGCCTCCACAAATTTTGGTGATGACGTTCACCGACGCCGCCACCGCCGAACTGCGCGAGCGCATTCGCACGCGGCTGAGCCAAGCCGCTGCATACTTTGACTTGAGTGCGCAAGGCCGCGACCATCCTGCCTCATTGAAGGTGGATGCATTTTTAGAAATACTGCGTGACAGTTTTGACGAAGCGCTGTGGCCACGCTGTGCGCTACAGCTCAACTGCGCAGCCGAGTGGATGGACGATGCGGCCATCTACACCATCCACGGCTGGTCACGCCGCATGCTCACGCAGCACGCGCTAGAGAGCCACAACCTGTTTGAACAAACGCGGCTTGAGAACGCCGACCAACTCAAACTCACGCTGGTGCAAGACTATTGGCGCGAATGGTTTTACCCACTGAGTGGCGACACGCTGCAACACATCACGCCCCTGATTGGCCAAGACCCTGCCAAGCTTCTGAAAACATTGAGCGAGATGTGGAAGGAGCAAGAGCGCAAACCACGCGCGGTGGTGGCACCCGACATCACACCCACACAAGCCATTGACACGCACATGGCGTGGCAAGCACAAGTGGATGCCGCTGCACAGCGCGCGCGTGATGCGTGGAGCGAGACGACGCTGCAAGCCCTGCAAGACGCAGGCGCACAGAAAAAAATCAAAGGCTTGCGTGCCGACTACTTTGCCAACTGGCTCAAAGCGCTGCAAGCGTGGGCCACGCAAAGCGCGAAGGCTCAAGTCAGCAAAGAAGAATTCAAAGTACTAGAGCGCTTCACCACCCAAGCCCTGCAAGACAAAGGCTGGGCTGAAGCTGAGGGCTTTGCTTTCTTCGCGGCGATGCAAACCTACATTGATTTGTTTGACGCCAAGCCAAGCACCGACAAACACATGGCCCTGCACGCCGCACATGCGGTGGGCGAGGCCTACAAGGCAGCCAAAGCCCAACGCGCCGCGTTTGACTTCTCAGACCTGTTACAAAACCTGCATCACGCCGTCATGGCCGACGATGGCCGATTGGCCACCGCCATTCGCCAGCAATACCCCGTGGCGTTGGTGGACGAGTTTCAAGACACCGACCCTTGGCAGTACGGCACGCTCAACGGCATCTATACGCCAGACGCCTGCAACGAAACCAACGCGCTGGTGATGATTGGCGACCCCAAGCAAGCCATCTACAGCTTCCGTGGCGCAGACTTGGGCACCTACTTGCAAGCGCGCAGCGATGCACAAGCCACCAACCCAGATGCGCTGCACACCCTCACCGGCAACCACCGATCCAGCGTGGGCTTGGTGCAAGCGGTGAACCATGTGTTCATGCAAACCGAGCAACCGTTTGCATCGACACAAGGCGAAATTGAGTTTGTGGAAGTGTCGGCCCAAGGCAAAGAGCCTGCATTGGTGGTGAACGGTGAAGAATGCCCGCCCTTCACCGTGTGGCAAATGCACCCGCAAGGGGATGCCGAAGTAGTGAGCAGCACCAGCTACTTGCACCACACCGCGCAAGTGTTTGCCGACCAAATGGCTGACTTGCTGAACAAAGGCGCAGCCACCCCCGGCGACATGGCCGTGCTGGTGCGCAGCCAAAAGCAAGCCGATGCGATGCGTCACGCCCTGCGTGCGCGACTCATTCCTAGTGTGTATTTGTCGGACCACACCAGCGTTTACCAATCGACCGAGGCCACCGACTTGTGGCGCTTGTTGCGTGCGGTGGCGTCGCCCCGCCAAACGGGCTGGGTGCGTGCGGCAGTGGGCAGCCGCTTGTGGGCGCTGGACTTGCACGAGGTGCTGGGCACGACACAAAACGAGGCGCAGTGGGAGCAACTGCTAGAACAATTCCACCAATGGCACAGCCTGTGGCAACAACACGGCGTGCTGCCCATGCTGCACCAGTGGCTGCACAGCCAGCATGTGGCGCAGCGCATGCTGGCCCAGCCCGATGGTGAGCGTCGCCTGAGCAACCTGTTGCACTTGGGCGAACTGCTGCAACACGCCGAGCAAAGCCTGCAAGGCGAACACGCACTGGTGCGCTATTTGGGCGAACAAATTCAAAGCCAACACCACGACAGCGATGCACAACAAGCCCGCCTAGAAACCGATGCCTTGTGCGTGAAAGTCATCACGTACCACAAGAGCAAGGGCTTGCAATACCCGCTGGTGTTTGTGCCATTTGCAGGCGCGTTTGCAGTGGAGAAAAAAGCCAAGACCAACTTCGCGCAAGACGACGAAGGTGAGGACGACAGCGACGCAGAAGCCACCTCGGTGGAAGAAGACATGCGCCTGTTGTACGTGGCCCTCACCCGTGCGCAACGCGGTTTGTGGATGGGCGTGGCCGAAACCAAAAATGATGTGAGCAAAGCCACTGCTAAAACCGAATTAAAACGCAGTGCACTGTCACTGCTGCTCAAACGTGAAGTACGTGGTGATCTGGGCAAGCAACTGCACAGCTTGTGGGGCACATGTCCGTACATCCAAGTGACCGCGTTGCCAGAGTTACAAGGCATCAGCTATCAAGCCCCCGCGGTCATCAACGTACCCAAAGACGCTCTCACACCTCAACGTCCCCACCACAGCTTGTGGTGGACGGCCAGCTTCAGCGCCATCACGCGCGGGCTCGTGTCCGAATCCAAGCGCGACGAAGCCGTGGCTGACGCCATCACAGACGCGTTGACCGATGCCATGGCTGATCCGTCAAGCGGTATGGCGGCAGCATCTCTCGCACCTGTACCAGAACCGGACAGCATCAGCCCATGGCAAAGTTTCCCCGCCGGTGCGCGCTACGGCACGCTGCTGCACGACTTGCTGGAATGGCTGTCACAAAACAACTGGCCCGTGGCTAACACGCAAGCGCCCGAGTGGGCCAAGCAAGCTTGGGCTAATTTGCTGGAACGCAAAGCCAGTTGGTTACAACTCGACGATGCGCCTCGTGCGCTGCTCGAACCTTGGCTGCAGGCCGTGGTGCAAACGCCGCTGCCTTTGCAAAATCTACACGCTGCGCCTTTGACATTGCGCGACCTGAGCACCGAGCACATGTGGCCCGAGATGGAGTTCAATCTAGAGGTGCATCACGTCAACGCCAGCACGTTGGATCAACTCATTCAAAGCCATGTGTTTGAAGGTGCGCCTCGCCCTGCGCTGCAGGCGCGTGTCATGCAAGGCATGCTCACCGGCTCGATGGACTTGGTGCTGCAACACGATGGTCGCTATTGGGTGGTGGACTACAAGTCCAATAAACTGCCCAGCTACGACAGCGCCACTTTGCAAGACGCCGTGCTGCACAAACGCTACGAGGTGCAATACGTGCTCTACACCTTGGCCCTGCACCGCTTGCTCAAAATACGCCTGCCCGGCTACGCGTATGCACAGCACATGGGCGGCGCAGTGTATATGTTCTTGCGTGGCATTCACGCCGAAGGTGCGGGCGTGCATTTGCATCGCCCACCACAGGCGTTGATCGAAGCCTTGGATCGTTTAATTGCGGGTAATCCCGATACTGCACCCTCGCACTGAGCCATTGAGCCTGTTTAACTTATTAGGGCTTACCCTAGAAAGCGCGTTTTCACACGCGAAAGCGATACTTTTTTTTTGTTTTCACACAATAATAAGTAACATATTGAAAAGCAAATTAATTTGATCCACCGCAAATAGAGGGTATGTGATGCTTTCACAGTTTTTGCAGTTTTTGTTTTCTGGCATCACGGTTGGTGCTACCTATGCCTTGGCAGCACTGGGCTTCACACTCATCTACAACGCGAGCAACGTGATCAATTTCGCGCAAGGCGAATTCATCATGTTGGGTGGCATGTTGGCGGTGTTCTTTGCACAAATGGGTTTGCCTTTGCCCATCGTCTTGCTATTGGCCATCATCATTCCTGCGCTGGTGGGCATCGTCATGGAGAAGGTAGCCATTGAACCCGTCAAGGGCGCTGACACGGTGTCTTTGATCATCATCACCATTGGCGCGTCGCTGGTGATTCGCGGTTTGATTCAAGTCTGGTTGGGCAAGGGCACCTTCAGCTTGCCCGCATTTTCGGGCGATGAGCCCATTCATATCTTGGGAGCGACCTTGTTGCCACAAAGCCTCTGGGTGTTGGCCGTCACGTCGCTGTTGGTGGTCTCGCTTTGGTACTTCTTCAGCAAAACGCTCACGGGTAAAGCCATGCTGGCCACCTCGTTCAACCGCACTGCCGCCGAGTTGGTGGGCATCAACACCAACTTTGTGCTGTTCTTGAGTTTTGCCATGTCAGCAGGTTTAGGTGCCATCGGTGGCATCTTGGTCACACCCATCACGATGACGTCGTATGACGTGGGCATCATGCTTGGCCTCAAAGGTTTTGTGGCGGCTGTGGTGGGCGGTTTGGGCAATGGTTTGGGGGCTGTGCTGGGCGGTTTGCTGGTAGGCATCTTGGAAGCCATGGGCGCGGGCTACATCTCATCAGCCTACAAGGACGCGATGCCGTTTGCGCTGATTCTGTTTATTCTTTTCTTCATGCCTCGAGGTTTATTCGGTGGCAAATCGACGGATCGGGTGTAACGATGCACAAGAATGCTTATCTGGGCTTAGGCCTTGTAGTTGCTGTTTTGTTGGTGCTGCCATTCATTCTGCCCAACAGTTACTACATGGACTTGGTCATCCGCATGGCCATCAACGCCATCATCGTGATTGGCCTCAACCTCCTCATTGGGTTCGCAGGCCAAATCAGTTTGGGCCACGCTGGCTTCTTGGGCATTGGCGCTTATGCATCGGCCGTGCTGCCCACGCACTTTGGTTTTCACCCACTGCTGGCCATGGCCGCAGGTGCAGCAGCGACCGCAGTGATTGCGGGCGTGGTGGCCAAACCCATCTTTAAGCTCAAAGGCAACTACCTGGCCATGGCCACGCTGGGGCTTGGCATCATCATCAACATTGCGCTGCGTAACGAAGCGCAATGGACGGGCGGACCTGACGGCATGGCCGTGCCAGCGTTTGCGTTGTTTGGCATTGAGCTCAGCAGCGATAAGCAGTGGTATTGGGTGGTAGCCGCACTATTAGCCATCAGTGTGTGGGCTTCGCTCAACATCATTGATTCACCTTTTGGTCGTGCCTTGCGTGCCTTGCATGGCTCTGAAGTGGCATCGCAAGTGGTGGGTGTAAACATCGTGCGCTACAAGGTCTCGATCTTTGTTTTGTCGGCAGTGTTTGCCAGCCTGATGGGCAGCATCACCGCGCATTACATTGGGTTTGTCACACCCAACTTTGCTGACTTCTTTCACTCGATCGAGTTGGTAACAATGGTGGTGGTGGGCGGCATGGCCTCGGTATTTGGCTCTATTGTTGGCGCTGTGTTGCTGACCGCCCTGCCTCAAGCGCTGGCTACTTTTGAAGGCTGGGAGACCGTGGTGTTTGGCTCGGTTCTCATGCTGTGCATGATATTTTTGCCAAAGGGTTTAGTCCCCACCTTGGCTGCTAAGTTTGGCAAGGGAGATTAAGCATGTCGTTGCTTGAAGTGAAAGATCTCTCTATCCATTTTGGCGGCGTCAAGGCCGTTCAGAATGTGTCGTTCAACATTGATGCAGGCATTGTGTATTCGGTGATCGGCCCCAATGGCGCAGGCAAGACCACGCTGTTTAATCTGATCACCGGCGTGTACAAACCTACCTCGGGAGAGATTCGCTTAGACGGTGAAATGATCCAAGGCAAGTCGCCCAATGAGTTGGCCGAGCGCGGCGTGGCTCGCACGTTTCAAAACTTGCAAATTTGCATGAACATGAGCGCCCTCGAAAACGTGATGGTGGGCGCGCACTTGCGGCTCGACCGCAATGTGTTCAAAGCCGCCATGCGCTGGCCGTCTCTACGCCGCCGTGACAACGAACTGCGCGAAGAGGCTGCTGAGCTGATGAAGTTTGTGGGACTTGAGCAATACATCCACGCACGCTCAGATGCGATGTCGTATGGCGTGCTCAAGCGTCTTGAAATTGCACGCGCCTTGGCTATGAAGCCCCGTGTGATTTTCTTAGACGAACCCGCCGCAGGTTTAAACCCCAAAGAAACCATTGAGATTGATCGGCTTGTGCGCAAGCTGGCCGACTCGGGCATCACCGTGGTGTTGGTGGAACACGACATGAAGATGGTGATGAACCTGTCAGACCGCATCTTGGTGCTGGACTACGGCAAGAAACTCACCGAAGGCACCTGCGCCGAAGTGCGCAAGAACCCCGATGTGATTGCGGCGTATCTGGGCGCACACGCCTGAGGACCAAAACATGGAAGCACTACGCATCATTTCCGACGAGCATAAAAACTTTTGGCGCATTGCCGTCACGCTCGAACATGTCGCAGACGAGATCGACCAAGGCGAAAAAGTCGATCCTGCATTCTTTGAGTCTGTTTTCAACTACATCGAAAACTTTGCAGACCATGCCCACCATCTGAAAGAAGACGATCACCTCTTTCGCTTGATGCGCCTGCGCTCAGACACGGTGCAGCCGATGATGGATGCGTTGGAAGATGATCACCGCCAGGCCAAAGAGCACCTCAATCAGCTCAAAGACAAGTTCGCCAAAGCCAAGCATGGTGAGTATGTCGAACTCACCCAATCGCTGCGCGACTACACGCGACGCTTGAAAACGCACATCACCCAAGAAGAAACAGAAGCCATGCCACTGGCGCTTCAAATTTTGACGGCTGAAGATTGGCTTGAAATTGACACCAAGTTTTCAGACAACCAAGACCCGGTGTTTGGCGAACAAGCGCGTGCGGACTTTCGCGAGCTATACCACCGCGTGGTGAGCTTGGCACCCGACTCCATTGGTTTAGGTGGCCACAGCAGCGGCATGCTAGATCGTCATGCCAAGCCTGTGTCAGGCGACATTTTGTTGAAGGTGACAGGCCTTGAAAGCAGCTACGGCCGCATCAAAGCCTTGAAAGGTTTGAACCTCGAAGTGCGTCGCGGTGAAACCGTGGCCTTGGTGGGTGCCAACGGTGCGGGCAAGACCACCTTCTTGCGCGCCTTGTCTGGCGTGCAGCCCATGGGCGCAGGCGAGGTGTGGTTTGATGGCGAAGATGTGTCGGGTGTGCGCTCTGATCAACGCATGCGCCGAGGCATTTGCCACAGCCCTGAAGGGCGCCAAGTGTTTGGCCCACTCTCGATTGAAGACAACCTGCGCTTGGGCGCCTACACGCGACCCAAGCAATACCTATCGCAAGACCTGGAACGTGTGTACTCCATGTTCCCGATTTTGAAAGAAAAACGCCAACTGCCCGCAGGCACGCTGTCGGGTGGTCAGCAGCAAATGCTCGCGATTGGTCGCGCACTGATGGGACGTCCCAAACTCTTGCTGCTGGATGAGCCCTCGATGGGTTTAGCCCCCCTGCTGGTAGAAGAAGTGTTCAATGTGGTCAAAGCCCTCAAACGTGAAGGCATGACCATCATCTTGGCCGAACAAAACGCATTTGCCGCGCTGGCCTTGGCTGACCGAGGCTATGTGTTGGAAACGGGCGAAATCACCCTCACGGGCAATGGCCAAGAACTCATCAAGAACGAAAAAGTACGCGCGGCCTATCTAGGCATGTAAATAAAAAACAGATCATTGGGAAAACCCTGATCTTTTTTTACCCTTCATTGCGATACATTTTTGTTTGATATAGATAAATTTTTGTAACGGTTTAAAAGCCATCTCGATTTTTCGGAGCACCTTTCATGTCTCACCCTTTGTTTGAAAAACACCGTGCCACTTTGGATGGCGCACTCCATGCCATCGCGACACGCGGCTACTGGTCGCCCTACAGCGAAATGCCTAGCCCCAAGATTTACGGTGAAACAGCCGTCGCAGATGGCAAAGCCGCTTACGACGCACATTTGGGTAAAAACTTTGAACTCAACCAACCGGGCCAAACAGGCTGGGTGGGTGGAGAAACATCACCCTACGGTGTGGCACTGGATGTGAAGTACCCCTTGTGTGACCACGAAGCTTTGTTGAAAGCTGGCGAAGCTGCGATGACTGGCTGGCAAGCTATCGGTGCACAAGGCCGAACTGGCATTTGCTTAGAAATTTTGGACCGCTTGAACAAGCAAAGCTTTGAGTTGGGCCACGCCGTGATGATGACCACCGGCCAAGGTTGGATGATGGCTTTTCAAGCTGGTGCGCCACATGCACAAGACCGTGGCCTCGAAGCTGTGGCCTACGCATGGCGCGAGCAAAGTTTTGTGCCCACAGAAAGCACCTGGGAAAAGCCACAAGGCAAGAACCCTGCACTGGTGATGACCAAGCATTTTGAAATTGTGGGCCGTGGCGTGGGCTTGGTGGTGGGTTGCGGCACCTTCCCCACTTGGAACACTTACCCCGGTTTGTTTGCCGCGCTCTCCACCGGCAATGCCGTGATCATCAAGCCGCACAGCAATGCTGTGTTGCCAGCGGCTATTACCGTGCGCACCATTCGCGCCGTGTTGAGCGAAAACGGCATCGACCCCAACTTGGTCACCCTATGCGTGACTGACAAACGCAGCACCACACAAGAGTTGGCCACACATCCACTGGTGAAGTCGGTCGACTTCACTGGCAGCAATGTGTTTGGCCAATGGTTGATCGACCACAGCAAACAAGCGCAGGTGTATGCCGAGCTGGCCGGTGTGAACAACATCGTCATCGACTCGACCCATGCCTACAAAGCCATGC
The DNA here is from genome assembly GCA_947377705.1 of Comamonadaceae bacterium. Next base: position 20,124 of record CANCGU010000001.1, on the reverse strand, counting down.
TGGGTAATTTGGCGTTCACCTTGTCGTTGTACTCGGGTCAGATGTGCACCACCTCACAAGCCATCATCGTGCCTGCCAATGGCATCGAAACCGACGAAGGCCATAAAAGCTATGACGAGGTGTGCGCTGATTTGGCCAAGTCGGTCGAGAAATTCCTCAGCAAACCCGAAGTGGCCTGCTCAGTGTTGGGCGCGATTCAATCAAGCGCCACAGCAGACCGCATTGACCTCGCCAACAGCGGCAAGCTCGGCAAAGTTGTGTTGGCCTCGACCAAACTAAGCAACCCAGAATTCACCGGTGCCGATGTGCGCACACCCGTGTTGTTGGCCTGCGATGCTACCGAGGAAAGCGCCTACATGGAAGAGCGCTTTGGCCCCATCAGTTTCATCGTCAAAGCGGCGGACACGGCCGCAGCGATTGCACTGTCGGAGCGCATTGTTCGCACGCATGGCGCATTGACCGTGGGCTTGTACTCGACACACCAAGAAGTGATTGATGCGATGACCCGCGCCACATGGCGCGGCAAAGTGGCCTTGTCGATCAACCTCACCAGCGGTGTGTTTGTGAACCAATCGTCGGCCTTCTCTGACTACCATGGCACGGGCGGCAATCCATCTGCCAATGCGTCGTATGCCGACTCGGCCTTTGTGGCAAACCGCTTCCGCGTGGTGCAACGCCGATACCACGTCTAAGTGGAAATTACTGCCATGAACTACAGCCTTATTCAGTTCGATGTTCGTGAAGGCGTGGCACGCCTCACGCTCAATCGCCCCGACAAGATGAACAGCTTCAATGCAGACATGCACGCCGAAGTGCGTGATGCGTTAGACAGCATTCAAACCAACGCTGCGGTACGCGTATTGGTTATCACAGGGGCAGGCCGTGGTTTTTGTGCAGGGCAAGATTTGGCCGATGCCGAGGTGCGATTCACCCCAGGTGAAACACCGCCTGATTTGGGTGATGTGGTGGAACGCCACTACAAACCTTTGGTCATGCGCCTCAGCCAACTGCGCGTGCCCACCATCGCAGCCGTCAATGGCATTGCCGCCGGTGCAGGTGCCAGCTTAGCCCTCGCCTGTGACATGGTGGTGGCCACACAGTCGGCCTCGTTTGTGCTGCCTTTCTCTAACATTGGTTTGATCCCAGATACCGGCTGCTCATGGCATTTGCCCCAACGCATTGGTCAAGCCCGTGCGATGGGTTTAGCCTTGACGGGCAAAAAATTGCCCGCTGCACAAGCCGCCGAATGGGGAATGATTTGGGAAGCCGTGGAAGACGCCGCGTTCGCAACTAGCGTGGACACTCTGGCCGCCAAACTGGCCACCATGCCCACCAAGGCGCTGGTGCGCACACGCCAAGCCATGCAGTTGGCCAATACGCATACCTTTGAAGAGCACCTCAGCTACGAGGGCACGCTCATGCGCGAGCTGGGCAAGAGCGCGGACTACGTAGAAGGTGTGAGTGCCTTCTTAGAAAAGCGCGCACCAAAATTTACTGGGGAATAAACATGGCTGACGTAATGAATCCGCAAGAACTGGCGCATGCAGCCACCCAAGCCATGTGGACCCGCGACAATGCCACACATGCACTGGGTATGACGCTGGTGTCTGTCGCCCCCGGTCATGCCGTGATGCACATGACCGTGCGTTCGGACATGGTCAACGGCCATCACATTTGCCACGGTGGCTTGATCTTCACCTTGGCCGACAGCGCATTTGCGTATGCCTGCAACAGCTACAACCTCAACACCGTGGCCTCGGCTTGCAGCATTGACTTCTTGGCACCTGCTCGCGAAGGCGATGTTTTAGAAGCCACAGCCGTTGAACGCTCAACCTCTGGACGCACAGGCGTGTACGACATTGAAGTCAAAGTTCTAGGGGCAAACACCGTCGCACTTTTCCGAGGCAAAAGCTACCGCATCAAAGGCGAAGTCATCGCCGGCCTAGAAGGCGACAAGTAATTCAAAAAATAATTGAGTGAAAGAGACAACCATGACTACAAAACAAAGCCCCAACGCTGCGCTACTTGACCCTATCGAAAAAGCAAGCCGCGATGAAATCAGTGCGCTACAACTGGAACGATTGAAATGGTCTGTGCGACACACCTATGACAACGTCGCGCCCTATCGCGAAAAATGTGTCGCCAAAGGCGTACATCCCGATGATTTGAAATCGCTGGCCGACTTGACCAAGTTTCCTTTCATGACCAAACTGGATTTGCGTGACAACTATCCATTTGGTTTGTTTGCGGTTCCCAGAGAAAAAGTAGCTCGCTTACACGCATCGAGTGGCACGACGGGTAAATCAGTGGTGGTGGGCTACACCCAAAACGACTTGAACAATTGGGCCAACTTGATGGCACGTTCACTGCGCGCCGCAGGTGTACGCCCTGGCGAAATGGTGCACAACGCATATGGTTATGGCATGTTCACTGGTGGCTTAGGCGCACATGCCGGTATAGAACGTGCTGGTTGTACGGTGGTGCCTATGTCGGGTGGACAAACTGAAAAACAAGTTCAACTCATCATGGACTTCAAACCAGACGCCATCATGGTGACGCCTTCGTATTCACTGGTGATTGCCGAAGAGTTCGAGCGTCAAGGCATTCAACCCAAAGACATTTCATTAAAGGTAGGCATCTTTGGTGCTGAACCTTGGGGCGAAGGCATGCGAAGTGCTATCGAAGCCAAACTGGGTATTGATGCGATTGACATTTACGGTCTGACTGAAGTCATCGGCCCCGGCGTAGCCTCTGAATGTATTGAATCCAAAGATGGCCCTGTGATTTGGGAAGACCACTTCTACCCAGAAATCATCGACCCAGAAACAGGCGAAGTGTTGCCCGAAGGTTCGTTGGGTGAGTTGGTCTTTACCTCACTGACCAAAGAAGCGTTCCCCGTCATCCGCTATCGCACCCGCGATTTAACGCAGCTATTGAATCCCACATCTCGCGCATTCCGCCGCATAGGAAAAATCACGGGTCGGTCTGACGACATGTTGATCGTGCGTGGGGTAAATGTGTTTCCAAGCCAAATTGAAGAGCAAATCCTGCGTGACAAACGCTTGGCTGCCATTTACCAAATTCACCTGAACCGCGAAGGCCACATGGACAGTGTGGAGGTGCATTGCGAATTGCTACCCACTGCGAATCCTGCTGATGTTCAACAAATCACAAAAGAACTGCAGCACCACATCAAAACGGTCATTGGCATCTCCACCCATGTGAAGGTCATGCCTGCCAACAGCATGCAACGCACAGAAACTGGCAAGGCACGTCGTGTGATCGACACACGCCCCAAACAACTTTAAAGAACCACCATGATCCAAGCTTTCATTTGCGATGCCATTCGCACTCCCATTGGTCGCTACGGCGGCACGCTCTCTGCTGTGCGCGCTGATGATTTGGGGGCTGTACCCATCAAAGCACTGATGACACGTAACCCCCAAGTCGATTGGACCGCAGTAGAGGACGTGATTTATGGCTGCGCCAACCAAGCTGGCGAAGACAACCGAAACGTGGCTCGCATGTCTGGCTTGTTGGCAGGCTTGCCAGCAGAAGTGCCAGGCACCACCATCAACCGCTTGTGCGGTTCAGGCATGGATGCGGTGGGCTTGGCGGCACGCTCCATCAAATCAGGCGAAACCGAATTGATGATTGCCGGTGGTGTGGAAAGCATGAGCCGTGCACCGTTTGTGATGCCAAAGGCAGACACCGCTTTCAGCCGCAACAACACCGTGTTCGACACCACCATCGGTTGGCGCTTCGTCAACCCGTTGATGAAAAAAATGTACGACACGCATTCGATGCCACAAACGGCAGACAACGTGGCCGCCGATTTCAACATCGGCCGTGAAGATCAAGATGCATTTGCTGTGCGCTCACAACAGCGCTGGGGTGCAGCGCATGCCGCAGGCCGCTTTAAAGATGAAATCGTCCCTGTGACGATTGCTCAGAAAAAGGGCGACCCCATCGTTTTCACCACCGATGAGCATCCTCGTCCCGAAACTACGCTGGCGATGCTGGCCAAACTCAAAGGTGTGAACGGCCCTGACCTGACCGTCACGGCTGGCAATGCATCTGGCGTGAATGACGGTGCTTGTGCTTTGCTATTGGCCTCAGAAGCCGCTGCAGCCAAATATGGTTTGACGCCTAAAGCACGCGTCGTGGGTATGGCCACCGCTGGCTTAGCCCCTCGCATCATGGGCTTTGGCCCAGCCCCTTCTGTGCGCAAGGTGCTCGCCAAGACGGGCTTGACGCTCGCCCAAATGGATGTAATCGAACTGAATGAAGCTTTTGCTGCCCAAGGGTTAGCCGTGATGCGCGATTTGGGCTTGCCCGATGATGCCGCAAACGTGAACCCCAACGGCGGCGCAATTGCCATGGGGCACCCCCTAGGCATGAGCGGTGCACGTCTGATCACCACAGCCAGTTACGAACTGGCACGTCGTGGTGGTCGGTATGCCCTGTGCACGATGTGCATTGGTGTTGGACAAGGTATTGCCTTAATCATTGAACGCGTTTAACGAACAACTCAACCACGACTAGGAGACAACTATGAAATTTTCATTGAAACAAATCGCCCTCGGTACAGCCATCGCAGTGAGCTCACTGTCCGCCTTGGCCGCTGACACCATCAAGATCGGTTCGGTGCTCTCAGTCACTGGCCCTGCCGCCTTCTTGGGCGATCCTGAATTGAAAACATTGCAACTCTATGTGGAAGAGCTCAACAAAAAAGGCGGCGTGTTGGGTCGTCAACTTGAACTCGTTCACTATGACGATGGCAGCGATGCCAACAAAGCCAACAGCTTCACCAAGCGTTTGATTGACGACGACAAAATCGACATCTTGATTGGTGGCACGACCACAGGCGCCACCATGTCGATGGTGCCCTTGGTCACCAAAGCAGAAATCCCATTCATCTCTCTCGCCGGTGCGGTGGTAGTGGTAGAGCCGGTGAAGAAGTGGGTTTTCAAAACACCTCACACCGACCGCATGGCTGCTGAAAAAGTGTTTGAAGATATGAAGAAGCGCAACATCACCAAAGTGGCGTTGCTGTCTGAGACCAGTGGCTTTGGCCAGTCTGGCAAGAAAGAAACCGAAGGCGTCGCTGCCAAATACGGCATCACGTTGGTGGCCAGCGAAACCTATGGCCCCAAAGACACCGATGCCAGCCCACAGCTGACCAAGATCAAAAACACAGACGGTGTGCAAGCCGTGTTTGTGTTTGGTTTGGGTCAAGGCCCTGCCATCGTGACCAAGAATTACCGCCAACTGGGTATCACCCTGCCGTTGTACCAATCACATGGCGTGGCATCGGATGAGTTCTTGAAACTCTCTGGCCCTGCTGCAGATGGTGTGCGTTTGCCATCACCTGCCCAGTTGATCCCAGAGCAACTGCCAGCGAACGACCCACAAAAAGCCATCGTCACAGCCTACGACAACGCTTACAAGATGAAATACAAAAGCGAAGCTTCCACTTTTGGTGGCTACGCGTATGACGCCCTCTTGTTGACCGTCGATGCTTTGAAGCGCGCAGGCAGCACCGACAAAGCCAAGGTGCGTGATGCCATTGAAGCCACCAAAGGCTTTGTGGCCACCAGCGGCACCTTCAACATGAGCCCTGAAGACCACATGGGCCTGAACCTGTCCGCCTTCCGCATGTTAGAAGTCAAGAACGGTAACTGGGCTTTGCTCAAGTAATCCAACACGCGCTCAGAACCATGTACACAACATTGAAAATCGAACACCATGATCGTGTCGCCACGATTTGGATGGATCGTCCAGACGTATTTAATGCTTTTGATGAGCAATTGATTACGGATTTGCATTCAGCATGCAAAGCTCTAGACGCAGACCCCAATGTACGTGTGGTGGTTTTGGGCGGTGTCGGCAAACATTTTTCAGCGGGCGCTGACCTTAACTGGATGAAGCGTGCGTCCGCCTTTGGTGAAGAAGAAAACAAGGCCGATGCACGGCTGTTCGCCAGCATGCTGCACACACTGTCCACACTTTCTAAACCTACCTTGGCCCGTGTGCAAGGTGCCGCACTGGGAGGTGGTACAGGCTTAGCAGCCGCCTGTGACATGGCAATTGCCAGCACAGACGCCATGTTTGCAACCTCAGAGGTTAAGTTTGGAATCATTCCTGCAGTCATTAGCCCCTATGTGCTTCGTGCGATTGGCCCACGTCATGCGCTGCGTTATTTCCAAACGGGCGAACGGTTCACTGCGCATCGCGCACATGAAATTGGCTTAGTCACTGAGCTCTGTGACAGAGAAGAACTAGATGCCAAAGTGCAATCTTTAGTTGACTTACTCATTGCAGGCGCACCCTTAGCTCAAAAAGCGGCAAAAGATTTGATAGCCGCCATCAACGGACGCGCCATAGACGCAACCATTTGCGAAGAAACGGCACACCGCATTTCACGCCAACGCGCTACAGATGAAGCCAAAGATGGTATTGGCTCATTTTTGGAAAAACGCAACCCAGCTTGGCTGAGCTAAGCGACGACACACTTTGATTTTTCATACGAAAAGGAATAAATATGTACACACAATCATTCAGCGTTCCTGATGACTCAGCACCGAAAGGCAAGCTGTCTGTTGCAACCATTGAACCCGCAGACTTGATGAAAAAATTTGACGCGTGTATCGATGCCGATGGCCGCATTGAACCTCAAGACTGGATGCCCGAGGCCTACCGCAAAACATTGGTGCGTCAAATCAGCCAACATGCACACAGTGAAATTGTGGGCATGCTGCCTGAAGGCAATTGGATCAGCCGTGCACCCAGCCTGAAACGCAAAGCCATTCTGATTGCGAAAGTGCAAGACGAAGGCGGCCACGGTTTGTACCTCTACAGCGCAGCAGAAACTTTAGGCACCAGCCGTGACCAAATGCTCGATGGATTGCACTCGGGTCGCGCCAAGTACAGCTCGATCTTCAACTACCCTACTGTCACTTGGGCCGATGTTGGTGTGATTGGTTGGTTGGTTGATGGTGCCGCCATCATGAATCAAATTCCACTGTGCCGTTGTTCTTATGGCCCCTACGCACGCGCCATGATTCGCGTGTGCAAAGAAGAAAGCTTCCACCAACGCCAAGGCTACGAAGCTTTGTTGGTGATGATGACGGGCACTGCCGAACAAAAAGCCATGGTGCAAGACGCCGTGAACCGTTGGTGGTGGAAATGCTTGGCCATGTTTGGACCACCTGATGCCGACAGCCCCAACAGTGCACAAGGCATGCGCTGGGGCATCAAGCGCATCAGTAACGACGACTTGCGCCAAAAGTTTGTGGACGCCACTGTGCCGCAAGCCAAAGTCTTGGGCATCACGTTGCCAGACCCAGATTTGAAATGGAACGAAGAACGTCAGCACTACGACTACGGCGCAATTGATTGGGACGAGTTTTGGGCCACTGTCAACGGCAACGGTCCTTGCAACAAAGAACGTTTGAGCACCCGCGTCAAAGCATGGAATGAAGGCCAATGGGTGCGCGATGCCGCACTGGCACACGCACGCAAACAACACACACTGAAGGAAGCAGCATGACCACCACCAGCAAACTAACCAAAGCCTTGAGCGAATGGCCTTTGTGGGAAATCTTCGTGCGCAGCAAGCAAGGCTTAGAGCACAAACACTGCGGCAGCTTGCATGCCAGCGATGCGCAACATGCCTTGCAAATGGCTCGCGATGTGTACACACGCCGCCAAGAAGGTGTGAGCATTTGGGTGGTTGAATCCAACCGCATCACCGCCAGCGCCCCCGACGACAAAGGTGAGTTCTTCGAACCCGCAAGCGACAAGATTTACCGTCACCCCACGTTCTACACCATCCCAGAAGAAGTGGGGCACATGTGATGGCCAACGTCGATTACGTACTTCACTTGGCGGACAGCGCCATTGTGTTGGGTCAGCGCAATGCCGAGTGGTGTGGCCACGGCCCCATCCTCGAAGAAGACATTGCGATGGCCAACAACAGTTTGGACTTGATTGGCCAAGCACGCATGCTTTACCAATACGCAGCTACACTGAAAAACGATGGCTCGACCGAAGACTCGCTCGCGTACTTTCGCGATGCGCAAGACTTCAAGAACTACACCTTGCTAGAGCTGCCACACCACGGTGCCTTGGTGGGTTATGCCGTGGACAACCGCGACTATTCCGTGACGATTGTTCGCAACTTTTTGTACAGCGCCTTCATGGCCTTGGTGTGGGAAAAGTTGCAAGCCTCGCAAGACGAACACATCGCAGCGATTGCTGCCAAATCACTCAAAGAAGTCCGTTACCACTTGCGTCACTCGCACGACTGGTTGGTGCGCTTCGGTGATGGCACAGAAGAATCGCACGCACGCGCACAAGCGGCACTGAACCACTTGATGCCCTACACGCAAGAGTTTTGGACCCCCAGCGCTTTTGAATCAGCGGCTGCCAAATCTGGCGTTGGCGTAGATGCCACGCAACTCAAAGCCGATTGGGAAAGCATGGTGCAACACACCGTGCAAGAAGCTACCTTGATCCTGCCATCCACCGATGGTTTTGTGACCACGGGTAAGCAAGGCGCGCACTCGGAGCATTTGAGTTTCTTGCTGGGCGAGATGCAAAGCTTGGCGCGTACACATCCAGAAGGCGTGTGGTGATCACGCAAGATGTATGGAACGCGCTGGACGGTTTGACCGATCCAGAAATTCCAGTCGTCACGCTGCGTGAGATGGGGATCATTCGTGATGTGGAACACGTCGCGGACAACGCTGTGGTGGTGGTGATCACCCCCACCTACAGCGGCTGCCCTGCCATGGAGCAAATCCATGATGACATCTGCAGCACCGTGAAAGCGCTGGGTTTAGACGTTGAGGTGCGCACACAACTCGCCCCTGCGTGGACCACCGACTGGATGACTAACATTGCCAAAAACAAGCTCAAAGCGTATGGCATTGCACCACCCAACCGCAAGTGCGGCGCAGCCTCTGAGCAAACCAGTGTGATTCACTTCATGCGCAAGCCATTGCAGGCTGAAGAAGCGGTGGAATGCCCACGCTGCGGCTCCAAGCACACCTTTGAGTCGTCGCACTTTGGATCGACCGCATGCAAGTCACTCTACAAGTGCTTGGATTGCCAAGAGCCTTTTGACTACTTCAAACCTTATTAAGTTTTCTCGGAGAATTTCAAATGTCTTCCCCTTCGTTCCATGAACTTTCGATCAAGAAAGTCAGCCCAGAAGCCGCAGGCTCGGTGGCCATCACTTTTGACATTCCTTCGGAATCGCTGGAGAAGTTTCACTTTGAACCCGGTCAGTTTTTGACCTTGCGTGCTGATGTGAACGGCCAAGATGTACGCCGCAATTATTCGATCAGCAGCCCACGCAGCCAGTTTTTGAAACACGGCGAACTTGAAATTGGCATTCGCCCCGTCGAAGGTGGTGTGTTCTCTAACTGGGCCGCCACGCAACTCAAAGCCGGTGACACCGTGAAGGTGATGCCACCCGAAGGCCGCTTCACCATCAAAAAGCCACGCGCGATTCATCGCGTGGGTTTTGCCGCAGGCTCTGGCATCACGCCCATCTTGTCGATTGCCGCCACGACACTGGAAGAGCAAACCGAATCCAAGTTCACCTTGATTTACGGTAACCGCCGCATGTCAAGTGTGATGTTCAACGAAGCTTTGCAAGATCTGAAAGATCGCTTCCCCGGTCGCTTCACCATGATTCATATCTTGTCGCAACAAGCGCAAGAGGTAGATTTGCTGCAAGGCCGCATTGATGCAGACAAGATCAAATCCATCATCCACGCGTTGCTGCCCGCCAAGAGCATGGACGAGGTGTTCATTTGTGGCCCAGAGGCCATGATTGAGGTGACAGAAAAAGCCTTGATCGATTCAGGCGTTCCCGCCAACCGCGTACACAGCGAACGCTTCACCACCTCTGCGTCGCAAGCACATAAGGTTCAAGCCGACATCGATGCATCGAAACAGAAAACATCGTCGGCCAAGAGCGTGCACATGACCATCTTGTTGGATGGCAAAGAACACGAAGTCGCGCTGAGCCCTGATGAGCATGTGCTGGATGCGGCGCTCAACGCCGGTTTGGATTTGCCGTTCTCTTGCAAAGCCGGTGTGTGCAGCACCTGCCGCTGCAAGGTCACGCAAGGTGAAGTGACCATGGACAAAAACTTCACGCTTGAAGCCGATGAAATGGCACAGGGCTTTGCACTCAGTTGCCAAGCACGCGCCACAACACAAAAGTTAGTGATCAGTTTTGACCATCGCTGACCATGCGCCAAGACCATGCCGACGATAGCCTGATTGACTCACCTCAAGCCGCCATGCGGTTGTTGGTGACCCTCGGGCTTGTCGTCCTAGGCAACAGCAGCATGTATGTGGTGTCGGTGGTTTTGCCTGCGGTACAAAGCGAGTTTGGCATTGGGCGCGCAGACGCATCCCTGCCCTACACATTGATGATGGTCTGCTTAGGGCTAGGTGGCATTTGGACTGGCCGCTTGGCTGACCGTCATGGACTCACCCCTGTTCTTTGGTGTGGCGCATTGGCGGTGTTTGGTGGCTTTGCACTGGCCGCGAATGCGCAAAGCATTTGGCTATTTGGTTTAGCACACGGCGTCCTTGGCCTCATTGGTAGCTCATCCACATTTGCGCCACTCATGGCAGATACCGCCCTATGGTGGCAGAAGCGACGTGGCATCGCCGTGGCGATTTGCGCGTGTGGCAACTACATCGCGGGCGCCATTTGGCCGCCCTTGGTACAGCATGGCATCACCACCATCGGTTGGCGGCATACCTATCTTCTGCTTGGCTTGGTATGCGGGCTTGGCATGTTTTTTCTGTCGCTCAAAATGCGCGCCAAGCCGCCTATCCCCAAAGCATCGGTTGCTTCGGCGTCCACCTTGCGCGATGACTCGGCACACCCATTTGGATTGCGCCCCTCAAGCGCTCAGTTGCTCTTGTGCGTGGCTGGCGTAGCCTGCTGCGTGGCCATGGCCATGCCACAAGTACACATCGTGGCGTACTGCACAGATTTGGGATATGGCGCTGCACGCGGCGCTGAAATGTTGTCATTGATGCTGACCTGCGGCATTGTGAGTCGCTTAGCCTCAGGACTGATTTGCGATCGCATAGGCGGCATCAAAACTTTGCTGATCGGATCTGTCTTACAAGGAATTGCGCTACTAGCATTTTTGCCCTTCGATGGACTGGTGCCGCTGTATGTCATCTCGGCCACCTTTGGCCTTTTTCAAGGTGGCATCGTGCCGTCCTACGCCATCATTGTTCGGGAGCACTTCTCTCCCAAAGAAGTGGGCGAGCGTGTGGGCAGCGTCATCATGGCCACCTTGTTGGGCATGGCGCTGGGCGGTTGGCTGTCTGGCTGGATCTTTGACATGACGGGCAGCTACCAAGCCGCTTTTGTTAACGGCATCGCCTGGAATTTGTTGAACGTGTCCATCACGGGTTGGTTGTTTTTGCGATTGAAGTCACGATGACATGGCATACATGATGTGACGCCAGCGCCTCTGGCAACAGCCATTCAGGTTGAATGTCCTCACGCTTAGACATTCACTCTGTAAAATGTATGGCGATGCAGCATTGTTCAATCAAACCAATCCAAGATCTTTTAGACAGTTTTCGTGAAAGAAATCGCGTCAAAGCAGGCTCTTTGATCATTTCTGTTTTTGGCGATGCCATTTTGCCGCGCGGTGGCGAGATATGGTTGGGTGGTCTGATCAACTTGCTCGCTCCTCTTGACCTCAATGAACGACTCATCCGAACCACCGTATTTCGGCTAGTCAAAGACGAGTGGCTCACCACACAAACCCAAGGCCGTCGCACCGACTACAAACTGTCAAACAGCGGATGGCGACGCTTTGAAGAAGCTTCCAAACAAATTTATGCCTCGAACGCGCCCAACTGGGACAACCGCTGGCGTCTCGTCATGTTGGTAGCTGAGTTGCCCCCAAAAGTACGTGAGCAATTGAGACGTGCGTTTTATTGGCAAGGTTTTGGTGAGCTCAACGCCAACTGCTTTGTTCACCCCAGTGCCGACCTAGCAGCCGCGTTTGATGCGCTGCGTGTCGATGGTATGGCTGATGTGTTGCCTCAACTCATGCCATTGGTGGCTGTGAATCCGCACTTAGGGCAATCAGCCAATGACGCCGACATTGTTCGCTCAGCCTGGGACTTGGCGCATTTGAGTGAGGACTATGTTGCCTTTGTCAAAACCTACAAAGGCATCTTGGATGCGCTGCAAAAAGCCAAGAAGTCGAGCATTGATGAGGAAAGCGCTTTCCTCACACGCACGCTGTTGATCCATGATTACCGTCGTTTGCTTTTGCGCGATCCTGAGCTGCCAGAAGTGCTGCTGCCTGCTAAATGGCCAGGCCAAACTGCGCGCATGCTCACCAAAGAGCTTTACCGCCGTTTGCTAGCCCCCTCAGAAGGTCACTTGAATAAGCACTTGATACTCGCCAATGGTGAAGCACCGCCCGCATCCGACTTGGTGTCTCGCCGATTTGAGTGTGACCCCTTATGGTCCGACATCGCTTAATCATTCCCGTTGGCCGGTTTGAAATTTGCGTACATGATCTTGCACAGGCCAGGGTTTGATGCGAGCGGCAACATGATTGGGCTGCACTCGATGCACCGAAAAATTTAATCAGTACAAGCACGGACGCCTATCAAGTTCCCAAACAATTCGCTTCATCAGTCACCAGAATCCAGTACTAAATACTGGTACCATATAAATGAAGCGCAAACACCAAAAAACCTTAGACGCCATTTATGCACGCCCTGTCAGCGCCAACATCCAATGGCGCGACATCGAAGCACTCTTTGCTGAACTTGGGGCAGACATCAGCGAGCGAGAAGGTAGCCGCATTGCAGTGGTGCTGTTTGATGAAGTCCGCGTATTTCACAGACCTCACCCCTCGCCAGATACGGACAAAGGTGCTGTCGCCAGCATTCGAAAATGGTTTGAGCAACACGGAGTCGCACCATGAATTTGATGACCTACAACGGCTACAACGCCAAGATTGAATACGACGCAGAGCTGGACATGTTCAGAGGTGAAATCTTGGGCCTCACGGGCAGTGCAGACTTTTACGGCAAGAACCCCAAAGAACTGCGTGCTGAATTTAAGAAATCACTCGAAGTGTTTTTAGAGGTGTGCCACGAAAAAGGCATCGAACCACGACGCAGCTTCTCAGGCAAATTCAATTTGCGCATCCCGACCGAGTTGCACGAAAAGCTGGCCATCGTGGCGCAAGCCGAAGGCAAGAGCATCAACACTTTGGCGCAAGAGGCTTTGCTTCAACGCGTAGCCGCATGAGCCAGCAAGCCACCGCAACACTAGCTCCGCTGTTGCAATCCTCATGGGCCCAATCTACGCCACTCACAGGCTTGGACAAATCACTGGCCAACTTGCTCAACAGCAAACAACCCAGCGACGACCCACGCCACTTGTGGCTGGCGGCTCTCGCCAGCCACCAATGGGGACGCGGCCATGCATGCCTTGACCTTGCCACGTTGCAAACCCAAGCCACTGCATTGCTGGGCTGGCGTGAAGAACAAACCACAACCCTTCCCGCAAACTTGCACCAAGCAGCCAGCACGTTGCCGTGGACGCAGGGCGATGCTTCACCCCTGGTGCTGACAGAAGACAAAGACGGCTCGCGTTTGTATTTACGCCGCGCTTGGACTGCCGAGCAAAACATCCGTTTGCAACTGGCGCAACGTTTGGCAATCCCCTGCAAAGTCCCTGCTGATTTGCAGCAACGCTTAGATACGCTGTTCACACCCATCACAACAGGCGAGCCCGACATGCAACGCCTCGCCTGCGAAGTGGCAGCACAAAACCGCATCACGCTCATCACGGGAGGACCGGGCACGGGCAAGACCACCACGGTGGTGAAGCTGCTGTCGCTCTTGGTGGGCACGTCTTCAAGCGATTTGCAAATTCACCTCGCTGCACCCACGGGCAAAGCAGCGGCGCGTTTGACTGAGTCAATCAGCAACGCACTCACCCAAATGCCCGCCAATGTGCAAGCGCGCATCCCCACCCAAGCGCAAACGTTGCACCGTTTGCTGCAAACCCATAGCCGCGCCACACAGGTACACCAGCTTGCCACCGACGTGGTGGTGGTCGACGAAGCGTCAATGATTGACCTAGAGATGATGGCTCGCTTGCTACAAACCGTGCCGCTTACTGCACGCCTGATCTTGCTGGGCGACAAAGACCAATTGGCGTCAGTGGAGGCAGGCGCAGTGATGTCGCAGCTGTGCACAGGCAGTTTGCTCAAAGCGCAAATCGTCACCCTCAGGCACAGCCACCGCTTCGATGCCAAGAGCGGCATTGGCCGATGGGCGCGCACGGTGAATGCGGATGTGGCCGATAACACCCCTGCCCTCAAAGTGCTGTGGAACGCCGCACCTGATTGGCTGGCGACACTGCCTTTGCAACAAAGCATTGAGGGCGACACACCCGAACCCGACGTCACCCGCCTGCAACTGAGCAGCGCCAGCGACGCCAAACTGGCTGTGGGCCTGCGCTACGGCTGGCGCAATTGGCTGGCTCTGCTAGACGCACACCGCCCCAGTAAAACAGCGCCAGCTGCGCCGTGCGGCGATGCGCAAGCGGTGGCGTTGCTCAAAGCCTTCACCGAGTTTTGTGTGCTGTGTGCCGTGCGTGAAGGCCCGCTGGGTGTGACCCAACTCAACGCGCAAGTCGAGCACGCGCTGGGCCTGGGTCAAAGCCCTTGGTATGCCGGCCGCCCCGTGATGGTGACGCGCAACGACTATGCGCTTGAGCTGATGAACGGCGACATCGGTCTGTGTCTGCCCGGACCGGACGGCGTGCTGCGCGTCGCCTTCCCTGCGGTGGATGGCGGTGTGCGCTGGGTCATGCCATCGCGCCTTGACAGCGTAGACACCGTGTTTGCCATGACGGTGCACAAATCGCAGGGCTCAGAGTTCACGCATGTGCTGCTGGTGATCCCAGCACTTGAGTCGCCCGTGCTCACACGCGAGCTGGTGTACACCGGCCTCACGCGTGCGCGCCAGCGCCTGACACTGTGGGCGCCGCAACTGGGCGTGCTGTTAAACGGCTGCGCACGCCGTGTGTTGCGCAGCGGTGGGTTGGGCGATTAAGTTGTTCACAATAGAGGCATGCCTATGAATCAATACCTCCTCCAACTCGAACAGTTGGCTGTGCCACTGGCCATCGCGGCCGTGATTTTTGTGTTCTCACTCATCAGCTTCGGCGTGTGGGCAGCGCGCATTCGCAAGGTGCGCGCTGAGGTGGTGGCGCTAGACGCTCGCCTAGGTGCTAGCAAGGGCAGCAGCCGCGAAGCGTTGGCTTTGGCCGAAACCCAAACCACCGACAACGAGTTGAAGTTTTTACTGCGCGAAACCGAGGCCGGCCTGATTGACCTGCCGATGCAACACGGCACTAACCACAAACTAAACCAAGGCCCACACAGCAGTTACAGTTTTCGCAGCCATGCCGACACCTGGACGGTACGCAGCGTGTTGGGTGGCCGCATGAACCTCGCCTTGTTCGAGACCATGCCCAATTTGCTGATTGGTTTTGGTTTGATGTGTACCTTCATCTTCTTGGCCGTGGCCTTGCAACAAGCGGGCTTGGCGCTCAATGCGCTGGATGTGTCGGCACGTCAACAAGACCAAGCGTTGCAGTCACTCATTGCCACAGCCGGGGGCAAGTTCATCACATCCATCGCGGGCTTGTTGTGTTCGCTGGTGTGGAACTGGCGTGCCAAAGTGGCACTAGAAAACTTGCAGGCCAGCATCGACACCCTGTGCCACACCCTACGCGCACGCGTTCCCGACAACGCAGCCGAAGCCAGCGTGCGCATGCAACTGGCCTTGTTCCAAGACATCTTGGATGAGAACCGCTCACAGGTGAGTCAACTGCGCCGCTTCGAGGATGACTTTGCCAACGCGATTGGCGATGCCCTCTCGCGCACGATGCAACCCGCGTTTGACAAGATCGGTACATTGGCCGACACCATCCAGACATCGAGTCAAAGCTTTGGCAGCGCCGGCAGCCAAGCTGCGGGCGAGTTGAGCAAAGCCGGCGCAGCGATGACGCAAGGCATTGAAAACGGCCTCGCTTCGTTCAACGATGCGGTCACGACCTTGGCCCAAACCATTCAAACCACCCGCGCCACCGTGACCGACCTAGACGCTGCCCTTGGCCGCGCTGCCTCTGCAGGCAACCAAGGTACGCAGCAAATGGAAACCTTGCTCAACAGCTTTGGCCAAACCATTGCCAGTGTGCAAGGCGCCATGTCGGGCTTACAAGGGACGGTCGACAAAATTGATCAGATGGCCGACAAGTTCAAAGACAGCGCGAACGCCATTGAAAGCTCAGTCAACCTGCAACGCGCAGCGGCGAGTGACTTCAAAGAAGCGTTGGTGCCGATGAATCAAGCCCTCGGCCAAACCGTGGACACGCTCAAAACCAGCGCCGTGTCTGCCGAAGAAGCACTGGGCCATGTGCGCACGCATTTGCAAGACGCCCAAAAAGCGCTCACGGGCACAGTCGACGCCCTCACCCAAGGCGTGTCGGGCTATAGCACCCAAATTGCCGACCTACACACCAAGATGGACCAACACTTGGCCAGTGCGGTCAATCAGCTCAGCGGCAGCATCACCAACCTTGAAGAAGTGTTGGACGAGTTCATCGACGCTTTGCCACCCAAGGCTTAAGACTCAAAGTTAAACGCGTCAACCATGTTCATCAAAACACGCCGCAACACCGCAGCCACCCACGAGCAGGTGGAAGAGTCGGGTTACATGGCATCGGCCAGTGACTTGATGATTGGCCTGCTGTTCATCTTCATCGTGATGGTGATGGTGCTGCTCTCACGCAAGCCCGAACAACCGCCCGAGCCCCCCGCCGACCCACTGGCCACGGTGGTGCACACCATCGGCACCAAACTCCAAAACGCTGGGGTGCCGGTGACGATCAACCAAGTCTCAGGCGTCATCAGCTTGCCTGCTGACACCTTGTTTGCACGCGGCAGCGCCGAGCTAGAAGGCTTGGGCGTTCGCACGCTGCGCCAATCGGCCGAACAGCTGCAGCAAGTGCTGCCTTGCTACATCTATTCGCAACGCCGCCATTTACCCGCCGACTGCCCGCCCAACCCGCAACAGGTGGAGATTGAAACCATCCTGATTGAAGGTCACACCGATTCGGTGCCGTTGCACCGCGGCGACTACAACAACTGGCACTTAGGCCTAGACCGCGCTCGCGCGGTTTACAAAGTACTGGGCGCTGAAGGCATGCAAAGCTACCGCAACGAGCGCGAGCAACCGGTCTTTGGCATCAGCTCTTACGCCGATGAGCGCCCAAGTAGCAAAAACAACGACATCCAAAACCGTCGTGTCGAGCTGCGCTTCGTGCTGGCGTTTCAACCCACCGAAACAGGTGCGACCAAAGGCCCGAGCAGCACCTTGAAGAAGATGCAAGACACGGTGCGCTAAGCCATCAACATGCAAGCGCTCTTCGCTCCCCTACCGCAAGACTTTGACCAGCTGGCCCACGCGGCGCGCACCAAGCGCGGCGGAGGCTTTGGCAAAGACCCCGACTTGCGCACCGTCGGCGAGCGTACCTACAGCGCGTTTGAGCGCGTGCAGTTTGCGCCCACCAGCCCCACACCGCGCCAGCGCGATTGGCGACACATTCCCTATGCGTTGTGGCTAGATGCTGACCACGGCTTGCACGCGCACCCTTCTCTGATCGAACACTACTTTGATGTCGTCTTGCCGGAGGCCCTCACTTTGCGGCGCCCGCTCAAGTGGGGCCGCGGGTTGTTGCACACTTATTTGCAAGGGTTCAGCCCCGAGAACCCGGTGTTCTTGAAGCTGGCGCACACCGCACGTACGTTTTTCTTAGATTCCCGTGTGTTGGCCTCGCTGTCCGAGACGGAGGCGTTTGGGCTAGAGCGGCTCATCACCACCCTTGATGTGCTGGACCCCCTCAACGGTCCTGTGCATGTGGCCAATGACATCCTTGGCATGCCTGCCGACAAAACCTTGACGCAGTGGCAAGAACGTCATGCGCTCACCCAAGGCTTTTGGCTGAATAACTTTTGCAAGCAAGCGTTTTTAGAAGCCTTGCAAGCGCCCGAAGAAATTCGAAGTTCCATCGGCTACGTGAAGCGCATGTGCGAATGGGCCATGCACGACATCGGCCAACCCACGCAACGCTTGCGCTACCCCCTGTGCCGCGACGAGTTTGCGTACAGCCTGCTCTCACCATGGTTTGAGCGCAATCCGCCACAAGACGTGAAAAATGCCCTGCTGTCCCAGTTGCTGCGCACCTTGGGCGACCCACGCCACAACCATGCAGGTTGGCTGGGTGTGCGACGCGAAGCCATTGAGACCGCGAGCCGCTGGCTGACCAGCCGCACCATGGATGCGTTTTTTGAAATCTTGCGCCACACCGAGGACGACATTGGCCCCTACCGGCGTCGCTTCTGGGAAGCCTATTTCCATGCCGGCCATATCTTGGAAGCATGGATTGCCTTGGGCGAGCAAGCCGTTGAACAGCTGCAAAAAATCGACCCCAGCGGTGAACTGAGCTATGCCAAAATTTTGGGCAAGATTGCACCTAACCAATGTGTGTTGATGCTGCGCATGGGCAACATTTTGTTTTGCGACTGGAGCCACCAAGGTCGCCTAAGGGCGATACCTATGACAGCCAAACAAGCACCCAAGCTGTACCAATCAGAATACGAACTATTCCAGCTGCGCTTTCCCACCACTTTAGACTTCAACGACGGCCAGCTGGACGATCCGGGCTTGCTGCATTACGAATCCGAACTGGGCGGTTGGCAGGATACGGCACGCCAATTCATCGCCCAGCACCTGGGTATTCACCTAGACCTGACCGACCTCATGCCCGGCGAATCAGGCACGAACTAAGACTACATTGACTTAAGACAAATACAAGGGTTTGTCAGCTCCGAATCAGTCAGACCCTTGTAAGAGCGCCGCCCCACAGTCACGGGGTTTTGACAGATACCGCCATATAAGAGGAGACCGGTTCATGAGCGACATCACCATTCACCAGCCATCAGCTGAGTTCGTCAAACAAGCCAACGTATCCGGCATGGCCGCTTACGAAGCCTTGTGCAAAAAAGCAGACACAGATTACGAAGGCTTTTGGGCCGAGCAAGCACGCGAGTTGCTGAGCTGGAAGACCCCTTTCACCAAAGTGCTCGACGAGAGCAACGCCCCTTTCTTCAAGTGGTTTGAAGACGGCACCTTGAACGCCTCTTACAACTGCTTGGACCGCAACATCGAAAAAGGCTTGGGCGACAAGACCGCCATCATCTTCGAAGCCGACGGCGGCGAAGTGACCAAAGCCACCTACAGCCAATTGCTGGCCAAGACTTGCCAATACGCCAACGCCCTCAAATCAGTCGGCGTGAAAAAAGGCGACCGCGTGATGATCTACATCTCCATGTCGATCGAAGGCGTAGCCGCCATGCAAGCGTGTGCCCGCATCGGCGCGACCCACTCGGTGGTGTTTGGCGGCTTCTCCGCCCAATCCTTGCGTGACCGCGTGGAAGACACAGGCGCTGTGGCCATCATCACCGCAGACCAACAAGTGCGCGGCGGCAAAGCCCTGCCCTTGAAAGCCATCGTCGACGAAGCCCTGACTTTGGGCGGTTGCGACTCTGTGAAAAACGTGTTGGTGGTCAAGCGCACCGGTGGCGACATCGCCATGAAAGCAGGCCGCGACACATGGTTGGCCGAGTTGGCTGCACAACAAGCCACCACCTGCGAACCAGAATGGGTGGGCGCTGAGCACCCCCTGTTCTTGCTCTACACCTCGGGCTCCACTGGCAAGCCCAAAGGCGTGCAACACAGCACCGGTGGCTATCTTCTGCACGCAGCCCTGACCACCAAGTGGACGTTTGACTTGAAAGACAACGACGTGTTCTGGTGTACCGCCGACATCGGTTGGGTCACAGGCCACACGTACATCACCTACGGCCCATTGGCTTTGGGTGGCACAGAAATCGTGTTTGAAGGCGTGCCCACTTACCCAGACGCTGGCCGCTTCTGGAAGATGATCCAAGACCACAAAGTCTC